>JAJFJX010000289.1 GCA_021773655.1 Panacagrimonas sp. | reverse complement strand
CCGAGATGGTGATGCCGGGTGACAACGTCAAGGTCACGGTCGAGCTGATCAACCCGATCGCGATGGAGGAGCAGGTCCGCTTTGCCATTCGCGAGGGCGGCCGCACCGTCGGCGCCGGCGTGGTGACCAAGATCCTGGCCTAGGCCCCGATCCGCTGCACGGAGGGCGCGAGAACTCGCGTTCTTTCTGGTCGGCGGCGGCATTTTCCGATGTCGTCGCCGATTTGCAACAAATCGCTCGAAAAGTCGTTGCAGGGGCAGTTGCACGCCGCTATACTGCGCGCCCTTTCAAGCTTGCCCCCGACCGACACCTGCGCGGAAAGCAAAAGTTTTCAGCGCGTTGACACCGGTGTTCCGGGGTCGTTCTTTAAGACCTGAGTGAGAGCATGGCCGCGACCAGCCAGTCGATTCGTATTCGGCTCAAAGCCTTCGACCACCGCCTGATTGACAAATCGGCGCGGGAGATCGTGGAGACCGCAAAGCGTACCGGTGCAGTAGTGCACGGTCCGATTCCGTTGCCGACGCGCAAGGAGCGTTTCACGATCCTGGTGTCGCCGCACGCTGACAAGGACGCACGTGACCAGTACGAGATTCGTACCCACAAGCGCCTGATGCAGATCGTCGATCCCACCGAAAAGACGGTCGACGCCCTCTCCAAGCTGGATCTTCCCGCGGGTGTGGAAGTCCAGATCAAGGTCAATTAAGGGACGAGGACGAACCATGTCAATTGCCATCATTGGCCGCAAGGCCGGCATGACGCGGGTCTTCACCGAAGCCGGTGAGTCCATCCCCGTCACTGTCATCGAATGCACGCCCAACCGGGTCACCCAGGTCAAGACCGTCGACAACGACGGCTACCGGGCGATCCAGGTCACTGCCGGTGAAGTCAAGCCTTCGCGCGTCAACAAGGCGCTGACCGGGCATTACAAGAAAGCGGGTGTCGCCGCCGGCCGCGGGTTGTGGGAAATCCGGGTGCAGGGCGACGAACTCGCCGACGCCGCCCCCGGCGTCGAGCTCAAGGTCGATGCCTTCGCCGAGATCAAGCGGGTGGATGTCACCGGCACCTCCATCGGCAAGGGCTTTGCCGGTGTCCAGAAGCGCTGGCATTTCCGCGGCGGTCGCGCCAGCCACGGCAACTCGCTGAGCCACCGCGTGCCCGGGTCCATCGGTCAGCGCCAGTCGCCCGGCAAGGTGTGGAAGGGCAAGAAGATGGCGGGTCACCTGGGCATGGATCGCGTGACCGCGCTGAACCTCGATCTGGTTCGCGTGGATGCCGAAAAGAATCTGCTGCTGGTCAAGGGCGCGGTCCCCGGTCATGCCGGCGGCGACGTCATCGTCCGGCCCACGGTGAAGTAAGAGTCCGTCATGGAAATCCAGGTCCACAACAGCGAAATCAAGGTCACTGTGACCGATGCCGTATTCGGCGCCGAGTACAACGAGCCCCTGATCCACCAGATCGTGACCGCCTACATGAATGGCGGACGTTCGGGTACCAAGAAACAGAAGACCAAGGCCGAAGTTCGCGGCGGCGGCCGCAAGCCCTGGAAGCAGAAGGGAACCGGTCGGGCGCGCTCGGGCTCCATCCGCAGCCCGCTGTGGCGGGGCGGTGGGCGCACGTTCGCCGCGGTGCCGCGCGACTATTCGCAGAAGGTCAACCGCAAGATGTATCGCGGCGCGATCCGCTCCATCATCTCGGAGCTGGCGCGCGGCGGTCACCTGCTGGTCACCGAGACGCTGAGCGCGGAGTCGGCCAAGACCAGGACCATGATTGAACGGCTCAAGGTGTTTGGCGGCAACGATGTCCTGTTCGTGACCGACAGCGTCGAGCCGAACCTGTACCTGTCGTCGCGCAATCTGCACAAGGTGGCGGTCACCGACGTGTCGGGTCTGGACCCGGTCTCGCTGCTGACGCACCAGAAGGTCGTCATCACCACCGACGCCGTCAAGAAACTCGAGGCCTGGCTCTCATGAGCACGCATACCCCCATCAAGGTCGCGGCCGGCAGGCTGCACCGTGTCATCACCGCTCCGGTGATCTCCGAAAAATCCACCCGCGTTGCCGAGAAGGGCAACCAGGCGGTGTTCAAGGTCGCGCGTGACGCCACCAAGCCGGAGATCCGCGCGGCGGTGGAGACCCTGTTCAAGGTCGAGGTCAAGGACGTCAACACCTTGAACGTGGCCGGCAAGAACAAGCGCTTCGGCCAGTCGCTTGGCCGTCGATCCGACTGGAAGAAGGCGTACGTCACCCTGGCCGAGGGCCAGGAGATCGACTTCGTCGGCGGCGTCAAGGAGTAATCCATGCCATTGGTCAAACTGAAGCCGACCTCGCCGGGTCGTCGCCATCAGGTCAAGGTGGTCACCCCCGATCTCTGGAAGGGTGATCCGCACTACGGCCTGCTGGAAAAGAACAGTCCGGACGGCGCGCGCAACAACAACGGGCACATGACCACTCGCCATCGCGGCGGCGGTCACAAGCATCACTATCGTCTGGTCGATTTCAAGCGCAACAAGGACGGCATTCCGGCCAAGGTCGAACGTATCGAGTACGACCCCAACCGTTCCGCGCACATCGCCTTGCTGTGCTACGCCGACGGCGAGCGCCGCTACATCATTGCGCCACGCGGTCTGGCTCAGGGTGACAGCGTGGCCTCCGGCAAGGACGCGGCGATCAAGCCGGGCAACGTGCTGCCGCTGCGCAACATCCCGATCGGATCGACCATCCACTGCATCGAGATGCGTCCGGGCAAGGGCGCACAGCTGGCGCGTTCGGCCGGCGCTGCGGTGCAGCTGGTGGCGCGCGAGGGCGACTACACCACGTTGCGCCTGCGCTCCGGTGAGATGCGCAAGGTGCACGCCGACTGTCGCGCCGCCATCGGAGAGGTCGGCAATTCCGAGCACAACCTGCGCCAGTACGGCAAGGCCGGTGCCAAGCGCTGGCAGGGCATCCGCCCGACCGTGCGTGGTGTGGTGATGAACCCGGTTGACCATCCGCACGGTGGTGGCGAGGGCAAGTCCGGCCAGGGCAACCCGCACCCCGTGACCCCGTGGGGCCAGCAGACCAAGGGTCTGCGCACCCGCAACAACAAGCGCACGCAGAAGTTCATCGTGCGTAGTCGCCACAAGAAGAAGTAAGGATCGAAGGCCATGCCGCGTTCGCTCAAGAAGGGCCCGTTCGTCGACCACCATCTGGAAAAGAAGGTGGCGGACATGTCGGGTTCACGAGTCAAGAAGCCGATCAAGACCTGGTCGCGCCGTTCAATGATCACGCCCGAGTTCGTGGGCCTGACCCTGCAGGTCCACAACGGCCGTCTGCACGTGCCGGTGTTCGTGACCGAGAACATGGTCGGCCACAAGCTTGGCGAGTTCGCTCCGACCCGGACGTTCAAGGGTCACGGTGGCGACAAGAAGGCAGGGGGCAAGTAACGTGCAGACGCAAGCCGTTCTCAAGTTCGTGCGCCTGTCGCCCATGAAGGGCCGGCTGGTGGCCGACCTCGTCCGTGGAAAGAAAGTCGACGAGGCCATCAACATCCTCAAGTTCTCCAATCAGCGGGCCGCCGGCATCCTCAAGAAGGTTCTGGACTCGGCCATCGCCAACGCCGAGAACAACGACGGCGCGGATGTCGACGAACTCAAGGTGTCGGAGATCCTCATCGACCAGGGTCCGGTCATGAAGCGCATGTCCGCCAGGGCCAAGGGTCGTGGCGACCGCATCCTCAAGCGCACCTCGCACATCACCGTGCGCGTCAGCGACGGACAGAAGGGCTAACCCATGGGTCACAAAGTCAATCCCACCGGCTTTCGCCTGGGCATCACCACCCAGTGGACGTCCAACTGGTATGCCGAGCGCAGGGCTTATTGCGAGAACCTGACGCGAGACATGCAGGTGCGCCAGTTCCTGCGCAAGAAGCTGGCCTCCGCGTCGGTGTCCAAGATCAAGATCGAACGTCCGTCGAAGTCGGCCCGGGTGACCATATCCACCGCGCGCCCCGGCATCGTCATCGGCAAGAAGGGCGAGGACATCGAGAAGCTGAAAGTGGAAGTGGCCGCCAAGATGGGGCTCAAGCCCGACAGCGTGCACATTTCGGTGGAGGAAATCCGCAAGCCCGAACTCGATGCGCAACTGATCGCCGAGTCGGTCGCGCAGCAGCTCGAGCGCCGCATCATGTTCCGTCGCGCCATGAAGCGGGCGGTGCAGAACGCCATGCGCCAGGGTGCCCAGGGCATCAAGGTTCAGGTGGGTGGACGTCTCAACGGGGCCGAAATCGCCCGCGTCGAGTGGTACCGCGAAGGTCGCGTGCCGCTTCACACCCTGCGTGCCCACGTGGACTATTCCACCGCCGAAGCCAAGACCACCTATGGCGTCATCGGTGTCAAGGTCTGGGTGTTCAGCGGCGAAGTGTTCGACACCCGTCGCAGCAACAAGAAGGAAGAGACTGCCGATACCACGGCAGCCTGATCCTGACCTCAAGATAACAGGAGCCCGCTGCCATGATGCAGCCCAAGCGCACCAAGTTCAGAAAGCAGCAGAAAGGCCGCAACACGGGGCTTGCCCAGACCGCCAACAAGGTCAGCTTTGGCGAGTTCGGCCTCAAGTCGACCGAGTGGGGCATGCTCACGGCCCGCCAGATCGAAGCCGGCCGTCGTGTCATCACGCGCTATGTCAAGCGTGGCGGAAAGCTGTGGATTCGCGTGTTCCCGGACGTGCCGGTCACCAAGAAGCCGCTGGAAGTCCGCATGGGTTCGGGCAAGGGCAACGTGGAGTACTGGGTCGCCAAGGTGCAGCCGGGTCGCATGCTCTACGAGATGGAAGGCGTGACCGAGGCCGAGGCCCGCGAAGCCTTCCGCCTGGCGTCGGCCAAGTTGTGCGTCAAGTCCACGTTCGTGCAGCGGACCATCCTGTAATGAAGACCATCGAATATCTCAAGACGCTGCGCGGCAAGGATGCAGCGGGCCTCAAGGACGAACTGGCGGCCCTGCGCCGCGAGCAGTTCAACCTGCGTATGCAGGCGTCCATGGGCCAGATGAACCAGCCCCACCTGACGCGGGACGCGCGCAAGAATGTGGCACGCGTCAAGACGTTGCTGAACCAGAAGAGCCAGTGACATGAGCGAAGCAGAAGCAAGCACACAGAAGGTCCAGCGCCGCATCGTCGGTCGCGTGGTCTCCAGCAAGATGAACAAGACCATCACGGTCCTGGTCGAGCGCAGCGTCAAGCATCCGCTGTACGGGAAGATCATGCGCCGCTCGACCAAGTTGCACGCACACGACGAGGATCAGACGGCCAAGGAAGGTGACATGGTGGCCATCGTCGAGACGCGCCCCATTTCCGCGACCAAGCACTTCAAGCTGGTTGAAGTGCTGTCCGCCCACGCTTGAGTCGGAATCAGGAAGGTCAGCCATGCTGCAACAGGAATCTTTCCTACTCGCCGCCGACAACAGCGGCGCCAAGCTGGTCCAGGTGATCCAGGTCAAGGGTTCGACCCGTCGGCGCTACGCCAACGTGGGAGACCTGATCAAGGTCACGGTCAAGGACGCCATCCCGCGCGGCAAGGTCAAGAAGGGCGAGGTGCACGACGCGGTGGTGGTGCGCACCCGTCATCCGATCCGTCGGCCGGACGGCTCTGCGATTCGTTTCGACACCAATGCCGCGGTGTTGCTCACCAGCAAACTGGAGCCCATCGGCACACGTATCTTCGGGCCCGTGACGCGCGAACTGCGCGACCGGTTCATGAAGATCGTGTCGCTGGCTCCCGAAGTGATCTGAGGTCGGTCTGACATGAACAAGATTCGCAAGGGCGACGACGTCGTCGTCATCACGGGCAGGGACAAGGGCCGGCGCGGTACCGTCAGCACGGTGCAGGCCGACGGCAAGCTCGTGGTGCAGGGGATCAATCTGGTCAAGAAGCACCAGAAAGGAAACCCGCAGGCGGGCGTGGCGGGCGGCATCGTCGAAAAGGAGATGCCCATCCAGGCTTCCAACGTGATGCTGTGGAATGCAAGGGCATCCAAGGGTGACCGCGTCGGTTTCCGCTTCGAGGGCGAAGGCGAACAGCGTCGCAAGGTGCGCTTTTTCAAGTCCAACCAGGAACTGGTTGAAGGCTAAAGACGGAACGTCAACAAGATGGCTACTCTACAAACCGAATACAGCAGCAGGATCGCGCCGGCGCTGGTCAAGCAACTCGGCTGCAATACGATGGCGGCGCCTCGCCTGTCCAAGATCACGCTCAACATGGGCGTGGGCGAGGCGACGACCGACCGCAAGGTCATCGAACACGCCGTGTCGGACATGACCGCCATCTCCGGCCAGAAGCCGGTGGTGACCAAGACACGTCTGTCGATCGCCACCTTCAAGGTTCGAGAGAACTACCCGGTGGGTGTCAAGGTCACGCTGCGTCGCGAACGCATGTACGAGTTCCTGGAGCGCCTGATCACGGTCGCCTTGCCGCGCATCCGCGATTTTCGCGGTATTTCGCCGCGCGGTTTCGATGGCCGCGGCAATTTCAATTTCGGTATCACCGAGCAGATCATCTTTCCGGAAATCGAGTACGAGAAGATCGACGCCCTGCGCGGCATGAACATCACCCTCACCACCACGGCGAAGACGGATGAGGAAGGACGGGCGCTGCTCGATGCCTTCAGCTTCCCCTTCCGCAAGTAAGGCAGGCGCAACCCAATGGCCAAACGAAACATGATCGAGCGCGAGAAGAAGCGCGCCAAGCTGGTCGCCAAGTACGAAGTCCGGCGCGAGTCCCTGCGCAAGGTGCTAAAGGATCCGGACGCCTCATTCGACGACAAACAGGCGGCATCGACAAGCTTGCAGAAACTGCCGCGTGACGGCAGTTATACCCGGCAGGTCAACCGCTGCTCCATTACCGGACGTACCCGCGGCGTCTATCGCAAGTTCGGCCTGGCGCGCCACAAACTGCGTGAAGCGGCGATGCGTGGCGAGGTCCCCGGCCTGAAGATGGCCAGCTGGTAGAAGAACAACCCTGGTGCCGGCCGCCGTCTGGCGACCGCCCGGTGCAAGCGACCCGAGAATACATATGTCCATGACCGACCCCATCGCCGACTTCCTGACGCGCCTGCGCAACGGCCAGTCTGCGCGCAAGAAGACCGTCCTCTGTCCTTCATCCAGGGTCAAGGAGGCGATTGCCCGCGTGCTGCAGGACGAGGGCTACATCGCGGGCTTCGAGGTGAGCAGCGAGGCCGGGAACAAGAAGGTCATGACGGTGATGCTGAAGTATTTTGACGGCAAGCCGGTGATCGAGCGCATTGATCGGGTCAGTACCCCGAGCCTGCGCGTGTTCAAGGCCAAGGATGAACTGCCGACGGTGCTGGGCGGGCTGGGCGTGGCCATCGTGTCGACCTCGGCAGGCGTGGTCAGCGATCGTCAGGCGCGCGCCGCGGGTCACGGCGGCGAAGTGCTCTGCGTGGTCTCCTAAGTCAGATACGGATCAGGAAAAACTCAACATGTCCCGCGTAGCGAAGATGCCGGTGAAAATCCCGGCCGGCGTCCAGATCACCACCGCGGAGCGACTGCTCACGGTCAAGGGCGCAAAAACGTCGCTGAGCCTGACCCTGCCGTCGATGGTCGAGGTGGTCATCAAGGATGGCGAACTCAACATTGCCAGCGAGTCGGTGGAGCGCAATACCATGCACTCCGGTACCGTGCGCGCCCTGATCGCCAACATGGTCGAGGGCGTCACCCAGGGTTACCAGAAGAAACTGCAACTGGTCGGCGTCGGCTATCGAGCCGCAGCACAGGGTCGCAAGGTCAATCTGTCGCTGGGCTTTTCGCACCCGGTCGAGTATCCGGTGCCCGAGGGCGTCACGGTGGAGACACCGAGCCAGACCGAGATCATCGTCAAGGGTGCCGACAAGAAGATGGTCGGGCAGGTGGCCGCCGATATTCGCGGTTTCCGGCCGCCGGAACCCTACAAGGGTAAGGGCGTGCGCTACTCCGACGAGCGTGTCGAGATGAAGGAAGCGAAGAAGAAGTAGTCGATCCGCGGCACACGGCGCAGGCCACGCATAGCGGGGTCGACGTCAAGCCGATGGGCGGGCCTACAGAGCAACACCCTTTTCAAAGACGCACCTGGCAACCCCCGTGTACGTATAGAGGGCGGGGATCCGGGATCCGTAACGAGTCACAGGACATCGCGGCATGAAAGACAAGAGAACTTCCCGACAGCGCCGGGCCAAGCGCACGCGACACCACATCCGGGCGCTCGGAGCGCACCGGCTGGCGGTGCATCGCACGCCGCGCCACATCTATGCGCAGATCATCGCGCCGGACGCCGCCCATACCCTGGTCGCTGCGTCTACAGTGGAGAAAGCGGTGTCCGAGGGCCTCAACGGGACCGGCAATGTGGAAGCCGCTCGCCGTGTGGGCAGCCTGATCGCCGAGCGCGCCAAGGCCGCGGGCGTGTCCAGGGTTGCGTTCGACCGTTCCGGTTTCAAGTACCACGGCCGCGTGCAGGCGCTGGCAGACGCCGCGCGTGAAGCCGGCCTGGAGTTTTAAGCAATGGCACATCAGCAATACGATGATTCGCAGTCCGGCGGCGATTTCAAGGAAAAGCTGGTCACGGTCAACCGTGTCAGCAAGACGGTCAAGGGTGGCAAGCAGTTCGCGTTCACGGCACTGACCGTGGTCGGCGACGGTGCCGGTCGGGTCGGCTTTGGATACGGCAAGGCACGCGAAGTCCCCCAGGCCATCGCCAAGGCGATGGAACAGGCGCGCAAGAACATGGTCAATGTGCCCCTCAAGGGCCTGACCCTGCAGCACGAGATCTGGGGGATGCACGGTGCGACCAAGGTGTTCATGCGGCCGGCTTCCGACGGTACCGGCGTCATTGCCGGGGGCGCCATGCGCGCCGTGTTCGAGGTTGCCGGTGTGCAGAACGTGCTGGCCAAGTCCTTTGGTTCGCGCAACCCGATCAACATGGTCCGTGCCACCCTCAACGGACTGAAGAACATGAACATGCCCTCCGAGATTGCGGCCAAGCGCGGCAAGACGCTCGAAGAACTGACGGCCTGAGGATCGATCGATGACCGATACCAAGCAAATCAAATTGACCCTGGTCAAGAGCACGTTCGGCCGCCTGCAAAAACATCGTGACACGGTGCGGGGTCTGGGCCTGGGCAAGATGCATTCGACGTCGGTCCTGACCGCCACACCCGAAGTCATGGGCATGGTCAACAAGATCGGCTACCTGCTGAAAGTTGAAGAAGTCTGACGCCGCAGGGCGTCGGGAATCGGAAATCTGAAGACATGAAACTGAACACCATAAAGCCGGCTGACGGCGCCAGGACAGAGCGAGTCCGCGTCGGTCGCGGAATCGGGTCCGGCATGGGCAAGACCGCCGGAAGGGGCCACAAGGGCCAGCGCGCACGCAAGGGCGGCCGCGGCAAGAAGGGGTTCGAGGGCGGACAGATGCCGATCCAGCGTCGCCTGCCCAAGCGCGGATTCAATTCGCCGCTGCTGGGTCTGACGGCTCAGGTACGTTTGTCCGACCTGCAGAAGGTCAAGGCCGAAGGCGAGATCGACATCGCGGTGCTCAAGGCCGAGGGCTTCGTGCCGGCCGGCGCGTTGATCGTCAAGGTCATCAAGACCGGGTCGCTGTCCCGCAAGCTCAGCCTCAAGGGCCTCAAGCTCACCGCAGGTGCGCTGGAAGCCGTGGCCGCTGCCGGCGGAACCGTCGCCGAGTAGTCGAGGCCGGAACAAACACATATCGATGGCGAAGACTCCTGCCAGCGCCGGAATGGTTCCTGATCTGTCCAAGCTCGGAGAGGTGCGCGGCCGCCTGCTGTTTCTGCTCGGTGCGCTGGTGGTGTTCCGCATCGGCAGTTTCATCCCGGTGCCGGGAATCGATCCGGCCCAGCTCGCAGCATTGTTCGATCAGACTCGCGGCTCGATCCTGGACATGTTCAACATGTTCTCGGGCGGCGCCCTGGAGCGCCTGTCGATCATGGCGCTCGGGGTCATGCCGTACATCTCGGCATCGATCATCGTGCAGCTGATGGCGGCGACGGTACCGACGCTCAAGGAGCTCAAGAAGGAAGGCGAGGCCGGCCGGCGCCAGCTCACCAAGTACACCCGCTATGGCACTTTGGGCCTGGCCATCTTCCAGGCCATCGGCGCATCGTTGGCGCTGCAGAAGAGCGGCGTGGCGATTGCCCCTGGGATCGCCTTCGTGTTCACCGCCACCGTGTCGCTGGTCACCGGAACCATGTTCCTGATGTGGCTCGGCGAGCAGATCACGGAACGCGGAATCGGCAATGGCATGTCGATGATCATCTTTGCCGGAATCGTCGCGGCACTGCCCCCTGCAGTGGGGTCCACCGCGCAGCTGGTCAGCGAGGGCTCGCTCAACCCGGCCCTGGTGATCGTGCTGGCGCTGCTCACTGTGGTGGTGACCTACGCGGTGGTGTTCGTCGAGCGTGCACAGCGTCGAATTCCTGTGCATCACGCCCGACGTCAGCAGGGGCGCAAGATGTTCGCTGCACAGACGCAGCATCTTCCGCTCAAGCTCAACATGTCCGGCGTGATTCCGCCGATCTTCGCCTCGTCGATCATCCTGTTCCCGGCCACGCTGGCGCAGCTGTTCGGCGGCGATGGGGGTGGCGGGTTCATGCAGACCCTGTCCAACGCACTGTCGCCGGGGCAGGCGCTGCATGGATTCCTGTACGCCGGGATGATCATCTTCTTCTGTTTCTTCTACACCGCGCTGGTGTTCGATTCGCGAGACACTGCCGAGAATCTCAAGAAATCCGGTGCATTCATTCCAGGCGTGCGGCCGGGTGTGATGACCGCCAGGTACATCGACCAGGTGCTGACCCGGCTGACCGTGGCTGGCGCGGCGTACATCACCATCATCTGCCTGATGCCGGAGTTCATGATCGCCTATGCGGCGGTGCCATTCGCCTTCGGCGGCACCTCGCTGCTGATCGTGGTGGTAGTGATCATGGACTTCATGGCGCAGTTGCAGGCGCACCTGATGTCGCATCAGTACGATGGCCTGCTCAAGAAGGCCAATCTCAAGGGACTCGGGGGCGCCGGCGGTGGTGAGGCCAGGAAACCGGGAGGGGGCGCCAAGGCCCTGGGTTCAAACAAGGCTCCGACCCGTTGACCGGTTCGTGAAGCTCCATCCGTCGTTAGAGGTTTGCCATGAAAGTCCGTGCCTCCGTCAAGAAGATCTGCCGCAACTGCAAGATCGTGCGCCGCAATGGAGTGGTGCGCGTGATCTGCACCGACCTGCGCCACAAGCAGCGACAGGGGTGAGCGGACACGCGCTTTTGGAGCGCCGGAGGCTTGGCGCTCCAAGTGGCCGCGAACGCCCGGGAGGGCTGGAGGAGCGGACACGCGCTTTTGG
>JAJFJX010000288.1 GCA_021773655.1 Panacagrimonas sp. | reverse complement strand
CCGGGCGCGGGGTGGGGGGGGCCAATCCGGGGGCCGGGGGCGCACACCCCGGGTTCGGTCGCTGCCGGCCCCGCCGCGGCCGGCACGGCGGCAACAGAGTCTGCCGCCGGGCCCTGCCAGATGAAGGTGTGCCGCTGGTGGCCGCCGGCACGGACTTGAACCTCGGCCGTCTTCTCGTCCTGCTGATAGACGGCGGAGACCCGGTAGCGCCCCTCAGGAAGGTTGACCAGCAGATAGGGGCCCTCGGTGACGGTGTTCAGCACCGTGGCCCCGTCGTCGGCAGTGCGGATGACCACCGGCACCGAGGCGAGGTAGACATCCTGACCATGCTGATGCTGGGCGAAAATGAGAGCCAATGCATAGGCGCTGGCCTGGGCCTTCATGGCTTCGGCCTCTTCGGCGCCGATGCCGCCGCTGATGAAAGAGATTTCGGATAGATCAAGATGATCGACGGCAGCGGTGCCCTGCGCCTGGACCACGCCGTGCAGGCTAAACGCGCCGACGAGCCACGCGACCACCCATGCGGCACCGTGCACCGCGGACAGGGCCCGACTCGCAATCCAATTCCGAATGGTCATGTCAGAATCTCCGAGAGCAATTGAGCGGTCTATTACTAACCCAACCAAGTCGGCCCTGAGCTGAACGCACGGATCCGGACCGCACCTGATGTCGTCTCAGGACTCATCATGACAGTCTGCACTTATCCCGGCGGTTGCAGCGAATTTGCGGTCAAGGGCAATGTTCGTTGCTCGGCCCACCTCATCCGCAACAATTCCTAAAAGAAACAGGAAACAACATCGTTGCGCAAGATAAAGATGTCAGCTGCGGCCGCGGAGCAGCGAATGGCCCAGCAGGCACAGCGCAACCAGACCGCGCAGACGGAACAGCTCGAGCATCAGCGTTCGGCCGCGGTGAAAAGTGAGATCGTTCGCGCGCACCGCCAAGCGTGGAATCAGCAGATCGATGCCGTGGTTGACCAAGTGATGCAGCTTCGCATCACCAATCCGGGCGCCAATGCCGGAAACAATTCAAACGGCAATACGGGCGGCGGTACGGACAATCCACTCCTGCTGGCAATGTCCGGCCCGACACACGGCCTCACCAAGGGAGAAATCCTGGCGGGAATGACCGGATTCGACAATTCGGATTCCCGGGCCTTCAAGTTCCGCAGCCGGCAGGCGTTCGTGCATTGAAATTGAGTCAATCCGGGTCTTCGGTTCCAGCCCCGGATTGATCAGCCGCCGCCCGGGCCGCGACGCGACGCGAACCCTGCTCAGGGAATGCTCACGCAGATCTTGCCAAAGTGCTTTCCGGAGGCCTGGTGGCGGAAGGCATCGGCCAGGTCCAGCAAGGTAAAGGTCTTGTCGATCACCGGCTTGAGACCGTTGACCTCGCAGGCGCGCACGAAGTCGAGCTGATGGCGGCGGCTGCCGACGGTGATGCCTTGCAGGCGGCCCTGCTTCATCATCAGGGCGGCGGTGGGAACGCTGCCTTCCCAGCCGGTGAGCACGCCGATCAGGCTGATGTGCCCTCCCGTGCGGATGGCCTGGATGGACTGTGGCAGTGTCCCCGGCCCGCCGATCTCCACCACGTGATCCACGCCGCCCTGTCCGCTCAGACGGGCCGCCTCGACGCCCCACTCGGGATTTTTCCGGTAGTTGATCAAGTGATCGGCACCCATCGCTCCCAGACGTTCCAGCTTGGCGTCCGATGACGAGGTCGCGATCACCGTTGCGCCCATCATCTTGGCAATCTGCAGGGCGAAGATCGACACCCCGCCGGTGCCCTGCACCAGCACGGTCTGACCGGCCTTGAGCGAGCCGTTGACCACCAGCGCACGCCATGCGGTGACACCGGCGCAGGTCAGCGTCGCGGCTTCCTCGAAGCTGTAGCCGGCGGGGAAATGAGTCAGCCCGCCGACCGGGACCGTGGCGTATTCGCAGGCATAGCCGTCGACGCCGTCGCCGGGCACGGTGGTGAACCGGTCGAGCTCGGGCTCGCCGTCCGCCCAGTCCAGGAAAAAGGTGCTGAGCACGCGATCACCGGCCTTGAAGCGGGTCACGCCCTGGCCCACTTCGAGCACCTCGCCTGCGCCGTCGGACATCGGGATGCGGCCGTCGTCCACCGGGAGGACGCCGCTGACCACGGCGTAATCGTGGAAATTCAGCGAACTGGCGCGCAGGCGCACCAGCACTTCGCCCGGCCCGGGCCGGCGCGGCTCCACGGAAGCGGGACTCAGGCTGTCGAGCGTGGCCGGGTTGCGGACTCTGATGGCGTTGGACATGGGGTCGGTCTCAGTACCTGGGGGATCGGAAAACGCGGGCCTTGAGCCTGGAACGCCCGGCGCGGATGTGCAAGGAGGGCGACTCACTACTGATGCGCATGATGCGCAACAGGAAGCGGAACCTCGCCACTGCCATCCGGCGAATGGCCGGGGCCGAGGCTGGCCAGCCGAGCGTACCGATCACTTCGCGGCTTCTAGCGGATACGGGCACGCAGGCTGACGGCCCCGCCGGCGCCGGGGGCCACCGGCTGTTCGAGCACCCAGCGAACATGTGTGATGTCGGTCGCCACCGCGGCGCGCGTCATGTCGCCGTGGACCGTTGCACGCAGTCGTTCGAACGCGCCGAACTGCTTGCCTCCGTCCACCGACACCTCCAGCAGCACCCCCAGTGCCGTGCCGGAGCCCGCCTGGTAGACAAGTCCTGGAGGCAGCGGATTGGTGATCACCACTTGCGCCGGTTCCGGTCCGGAGTTGGTGTAGCTGACGCGATAGATCACTTCGTCGCCCGGTGCGAGTCGTTCAGCCGGCCCGAGCGTGGCCACCTGAGCACCGGCGACAAGGGTTTCCTGCAGCACTTCGGCCTGCAACCGGATCGACTTTGCCGTCGCCGGCGCGGTCCCGGTCGTCGAGGATCCGGCGTCGATCACGATCAAGGCCATTGCGACGGCGAGCAGGCCAGAGCAGATCCGCCCACGAAGCACTGGTTTAGGGTTCATATTGAGGCTCCTGCGCCTGGGCGGCGGCCGCATGGCGAACAATAATCGCAGCGATGCCCGGCCGCCAAGCTGATGAAGCCGGCACCCGACCCATTGGGGGGGGCTGCCACGAATGGCGAGTGCGATAATGGCGGACTTGTCAGCCACCGATCAGGAGTTCCACATGTCCAGTTCCGATATCGTCATCGCCGCCATCGCCCGCACGCCCATGGGCGGCATGATGGGCGTCCTGTCGCCGCTGAGCGCTTCGCAACTCGGTGCGGTCGCCATCCAGGCAGCTGTGGCGCGCGCCGGGCTGGCACCGGAAGACGTGCAGGAAGTGCTGATGGGCTGCTGTCTGCCGGCGGGTCAGGGCCAGGCTCCGGCGCGCCAGGCGGCGCGCGGCGCCGGACTGCCCGACGCAGCGGGCGCCACCACCCTCAACAAGATGTGCGGCTCGGGTCTGAAGGCGGTGATGCTGGCCCACGACGCGATCAAGGCTGGCACCAACAGCGTGATCGTGGCCGGTGGCATGGAGAGCATGAGCAATGCGCCATTCCTGTTGCAGAAGGCACGCGCCGGTTATCGCTACGGCCACAGTGAGCTGCTCGACCACATGGCGCTGGACGGCCTGGAAGACGCCTACGAAAAGCGCGTTCCGATGGGCGTGTTCGCCGAGCGCTGCGTGGAGCGCTACAGCTTCACGCGCGAACAGCAGGATGCGTTCGCCATCGAGTCGCTGCGCCGCGCAAAGGGCGCCAACGAAGACGGCAGTTTCGCCTTCGAAATCGCTCCGGTGGAATTGCAGGGCCGCGGCGGCGTGACCGTCGTCGACCAGGACGAGCAGCCCGCCAAGGGCCGGCCGGACAAGATTCCGGGGCTGAGGCCCGCGTTCAGGAAGGACGGCACCATCACCGCCGCCAACGCCAGCTCGATCTCCGACGGCGCCGCCGCCATCGTGGTGATGAGCGGCGCCGAGGCCGAGCGGCGCGGAGTCAAGCCGCTGGCGCGCATTCTGGGTCACAGCACCCACGCGCGCCTGCCCGCCGAGTTCACCATCGCCCCGGTGTACGCGGTACAGACCCTGCTCGACCGGCTGGGCTGGAAGGCCGCCGACGTCGACCTGTGGGAGATCAACGAAGCCTTTGCGGTGGTCACCATGGCGGCAATGAAGGAACACGGGCTCGATCACGCCAAGGTCAACGTGCACGGCGGGGCCTGCGCGCTGGGCCATCCGATCGGGGCGTCCGGCGCGCGCGTGCTCGCCACCCTGATCGGTGCGCTGAAAAAGACCGGCGGCAGGACCGGCATTGCCACTCTGTGCATCGGCGGCGGCGAGGCCGTGGCCATGGCGATCGAGATGCTGTGAAGAGGCTCGCCAGCCCCTGACGGACCGCGTCTGCGACGCGATCAGTCGGCCGCCGTCAGCAACTCATCGACCAAGGCATCGGCGCGGTAGACCGTGCGCAAGGCCTCGGCAATAGCGCGGCTGTCCACTGCGATGCAGCGGTTGAGCGCCTCGTCGAACCAGAACGCTCCGCCCAGGGCATGGATGTTGCCGTCGAACACCAGCCCCACCAGCCGACCTTCGCGGTTCAGCATCGGGCTGCCGGAATTGCCGCCGATGATGTCGTTGGTGGTGACGAAGTTGAACGGCGTGGCGGTGTCGACGTCCTCCTCGGCTTCGATCCAGCGCGGGCTGAGGCGAAACGGCGGTGACCCGCTGGCCCGCGTGTAGAGGCCTTGCAGGGTGGTGAAGGCTTCGATCCGCCGGCCCTGTTCCTGCCAGCCACGGACCACGCCGTAGGACAGACGCAGGGTGAACGTGGCATCCGGATACACGGCGCCGTCGTGTGCTCGAAAGCGCACCGCAGCCAGCGTCTGAGCATGTCGCTCTTCCACCGAGCGAACCTGGTCGGCGTACTTGCGACGCACGGCCCGCGCCGGAACATCGACCGCACGCGCCAGTTCGATGAACGGATCAGTGGACTCCGCAATGGCGCGACTTCCCCCCTCCCACAGTCGCCGGCGCTCGGCAACCTCGCCAAGACGGGTGCCCGCCACCAGCTTGGCGGCCACTGCTTCGGGCGCATCCCTGCCCAGCACCAGCTTTACAAAGGCATCGTCGGGTCCGAGCGCTTCACGCAACTTGGACAGCGACCACCCGAACTTGACGGTTTCGTACTGCGGATAGATCGGCGCCGTGGAGAACAGGTTTTGCTCCAGGCGCGGCAGCGCCGCCTCCTGGTATTCGCGCAGGCGCTCATCGCTGGGCTTGTCGCGTTCGGCCGCGCCGCGCACCAAGTCGCGCGCGATCTGGAAATATCTGGAATAAAAGCCGTCGCCCCGCTCGATCAGCACATAGGGCGTGCGCAAATCGGCGTAGACCTGCTGCGCCTCTGCAATGGCCCTCCAGGCGAGACGCTCCCGGGCGTTGGCGGCGGCCTTGAGCATGGACTCGGCTTGGCGCTTGTCTTCCATGCGCGGTTGTGACTGCAGGGCGCGCAGTTGGCCGCCGTAGACCTTGATCGAGTTCTCCAGGAACGTCAGGTCGCCCTGCGCCTGGCGTGCCTGTTCCTCGCCCTCGGCCCGGTAGCGGGTCAACAGGCCGCGAAGTTCGGACATGTAGAGCAGCCGGTCGATCAAATCCAGGTCGCGACGGCGTTCGAGCTGGGCCACCGTCAGCAGCCGGCTGGTGCGGCCAGGGTGGCCGGTGACCAGCGTCAGATCCCCTTCCTTGACGCCCGCCGTGGACAGTGCGAACCAGTGCTTGACCGTCGCCGGCTTGCCGTCCTCGTAAGCACGCAGGAAAGCGGCGTCGAGGTTGTAGCGCGGAAACTGGAAGTTGTCCGGGTCGCCGCCGAAGAAGCCGATGTCGTACTCCGGAGCGAACACTAGGCGCACGTCCTGGTAGCGGTGATAGCGGTACAGGTCATAGTGCCCGCCGCCGTATAGCTCGACGACATCGCAGCGCACGCGTGTGTCATCTCCGCTGCATTCGGATTCGATCTGAGCCTTGGCGGCATTCTTGGCTTCGCGAAACGCCGCGCCCTCCAGCTCGGCCGTGGCCGCGTGCATGCGCTCGGTGACATCGGTGATGGCTTCGAGCCGGTTGAGCTCGGTGGCCGGGCAGCGCAACTCCCCGGCGCGCGTGGTGGCCAGGAAGCCCTGATTGAGATGATCCTGCTGTTCGGATGACAGGCCGGAGACGCAGCCGACCACGCAATGATTATTTGTCAGCACCAGGCCATCGACAGACACGAAGGAACCCGAGCAGCCGCCCGCCAGTCGCACCGAGGCCTTCATCGCGGTTTCGATCCAGGCCGCATCCGGCACAAACCCGTGGTTGTCCTCGGGCGCCGACTGCGGCAGCTTGTCCAGAGTCCACATGCCTTCGGCCGCGAACGTGGTGGACGACATGCAGAGCAAGACGATGGCGAGGTGACGAGGCATGACAACTCCCTTGGCGAAGAACACGCAGCCTAGCCCAGCATCACCGCCGATGCTGTCGCCGGCGGCACTGGCGCTGGCCATCGGACTGCTGCCGATCACCGTGGTTCACCTGTGCTACGCGCTGTCGGTGCAGGCCGGACATGTACCCCTGTGCCTGCCCTATTGGGAGGGCTGCACGTCGATTTCCCGTGCCGCCCGGCACGGCGCCGCCAATCACCTGTTCAAGGCGGGGATGCTGCCGATCGCCGGACTGATGCTGGTGTTCTGGTGGCTCTGTGCGCACTGGCTGCGCACGCTGAACGCGCAGCGGCGCAGACGCATCGCGACGATGCAGGCACTGGGGGTGACCGGCGCCCTGTTCCTGATTCTGTATGCCACTTTCCTGGGCGTCGACGGCGATGTCTATCGCTGGCTGCGTCGCTATGGCGTGACCGTGTACTTCTCGTTCACCGTGCTGGCCCAGATGCTGATGGCAAGCGTGCTGGACCGCGGAGGACTGCGAGGCACCCTGATCGGACTGTGCGCCACCATGCTGCTCCTGGGCCTGGCCAGCATCCCGCTGCAGCACCTTTTTCCCGACAAGGACGTTCCGCTCAACGCTCTGGAATGGGCCTATGCCCTGCTGATGAGCCTGGGCTTCGCGGCCGTCGGCCTGGCGTGGTGGTGGCACGGAGTGAGGTTGCACATGCCGGTTGCGCCCAGCTACGGAGTTCCACCGAAAGGGTGATCGTCAGCACGCTGGACAACCCGATCCCGCCAGCCATCGCGCGCAGGCTCCGATGAGTCGCGCCATCGCCAGACTGTGTGTGGATGCAAGGTCCGATGGATCGGATTCACCGCCGGCCCATCAAGTAGCGTCTGCGGCTTGCCGGCACTGAGCTCGCGCTGAAGCCCGCGATCCTTCACGCCACGCAGCAAAGCCACCATGTGCCCGCGGTGCCTTGCGGTGCAATGCGGTGCCTTGCGTCATGCACAGACGCCGCGTGATCAACGCATAGGCTGCACCGTTCTGCACAGCTCGATCGGATTCGGGCCTGGTCCCGCAAGGCCTGTTCCCATGGGCCCTGCTCCACAGCGCTGCTGGCAGCAAATGCGAGCGTGTCATCAGCCTAAGCAGTTGCCAGCGCCCGTGGTCGGACGGGACCACGGCCGCCTCGGGACATCCGGTTCGCCTCTGGACATCGCTCAGGCCCACACTGACCCGTCATCGCCCCTTGCCGGACAAACAGGTCCCTTGGGAATCATGTCCGCAATGAACGCAGCACGACTCTAGCCGCCCCCGGCCATCTCTCCGGTGGCGGTCTGCACGTAATTCTGCAGGCCCATCTTCTCGATCAGGCCGAGCTGCTCCTCGATCCAGTCGATGTGGTGCTCTTCGCTTTCCTGGATCTCCACCAGCAATTCGCGGGTGACGAAATCGCGAACGGACTCACAGTGGGCGATCGCCTCCTTGTATACCGGGTGGGCCTCCAGTTCGGCCTTGAGATCACACTCCAGGATCTCCTTGACGTCCTCGCCGATATACAGCTTCCCGAGGTCCTGCAGGTTGGGCAGGCCCTCAAGAAACAGGATGCGCTTGATAAGGCGATCAGCGTGTTTCATCTCGTCGATCGACTCTTCGTACTCGACCTTCCCGAGCTTCTTGAGACCCCAGTTGTCGAGCATGCGGGCATGCAGGAAGTACTGGTTGATGGTGGTCAGTTCGTTCTTGAGCGCCTGGTTGAGGTAACCCAGGACCTTGGCATCACCGCGCATGATATTTCTCCGTTGAGCGTGGCGCGCAGTGTACCCGCCAGACCTTCCGACGTCCACCACAACCTATTGAGATAAAAGGCTTTTTAAGTGATTGTGCATGCGATTCTCAAGCGCATCGGGCGCCCGGCAGACGGCAGCTGGAATCATGAGCGCGTCTCATGGGGTGTTCAGCGCCGGGCCCACACCCCCCCGCGTCAGAATAGTTGTCGCCTGGTTTGGAAAACCACTGAGAGGGGCGAAAGGATGATGACGTGGCTCGATACGGACAGGGATTCAAGGACCGGGCGGTGGCCAGATTGCTGCCGCCGGAGAGCGCAGACGTGAAAGTCGTGGCCGCTGCGGTGGGCGTGTCGGCGGACACGTTGGAACGATGGAGATCGGAAGCTTTGGCGTCAGGCAAGAAGAGCGGTGGCTGGACGGCGGTGGC
>JAJFJX010000287.1 GCA_021773655.1 Panacagrimonas sp. | reverse complement strand
GACCACACGGGGTGCCGGGGTGTAGTACCGCGGCCCGGGGTCGTGGTAGAGCTCATCCGGATGCCCGATGCCGATGCGCACGTCGATGCCGCCGGCCTGCGCCGTGCCGAACATCGTCAGGCCCAGCAGGCCTGCCAGCGCCAGGATTCCGACTTTCATGGGTGTGCTCCGCAGTGGTCTCGGAGCAATCTAGGAAGGCACCCGTGAATTCGTTCTGAACCGACCTGAACCGTGTCCGCGCCACAGGGGCGGCCCGTCGCGCGGTGTTGCCGCGCCTGGGCTTCAGTCCGACCGGTCGGCGCGCTTGCGTTCGTGTTCCTTGAGAAACTTCTTGCGCACGCGGATCGCCGCGGGGGTCAGTTCCACCAGTTCGTCGTCGTTGATGAACTCCAGCGCCTGTTCCAGCGAGAACTTCACCGGAGGCACCAGCAACACGTTCTCGTCCGAGCCCGAGGCGCGCATGTTGGTCAGCTTCTTGCCCCTCAGGGCATTGACCACCAGATCGTTGTCACGCGAGTGGATGCCGACGATCTGCCCCTCGTAGATCGGCTGTCCGGGCTCGAGCATCATCTTGCCGCGTTCCTGCAGGTTGAAGATGGCGTAGGCCGGCGCTTCGCCCTGGTCGTTGGAGATCATCACCCCGTTGTGGCGCTGGCCGATCTCGCTGTTCTCGGACTTGGGGCCGAAGTGATCGAAGTTGTGGAACAGCAGGCCGGTGCCCGAGGTCATGGACATGAATTCGGTCTGGAAGCCGATCAATCCGCGCGAGGGGATCATGTAGCTCAGGCGCACGCGGCCCTTGCCGTCGGGCACCATGTCCAGCATCTTGCCGCCGCGCTCCGCCAGTCCCTGGATGGTGCCGCCCTGATGGCGGTCCTCGACGTCGGCGATCAGCGACTCGTAAGGCTCGCAGAGCACGCCGTCGACTTCCTTGAGAATCACCTGCGGGCGCGCCACCGCAATCTCGTAGCCTTCGCGTCGCATGTTTTCCAGCAGAATTCCGAGGTGCAGCAGGCCGCGACCGGAAACTCGCAACTGGTCGGGCGCGTCGCCCGGCTCCACGCGCAGTGCCACGTTGGTCTTGAGTTCGCGCTGCAGGCGCTCGGCGATCTGGCGGCTGGTGACGAACTTGCCTTCCTTGCCCGCGAACGGCGATTTGTTGACCTCGAACATCATGCTCATGGTCGGCTCGTCCACCTGCAGCGTCGCGAGCTGCTCGGGATGCTTGGGGTCGCACACGGTCTCGGAGATGCCCAGCTCGTCGATGCCGGTGATGGCGACGATGTCCCCGGCATGGGCTTCGGCGACTTCGACCTTGTCCAGGCCCATGAAGCCCAGCACCTGCAGCACGCGTCCGGTGCGCACCTTGCCGTCGCGATTGACGATGGACACCGGCGAGTTGGGCTTGATGCTGCCCCGCTTGATGCGACCGGTGCCGATGACGCCGACATAGCTGGAGTAGGCCAGCGAGGTGATCTGCATCTGGAACGGCCCGTCCACTTCCACGCCCGGTGCCGGCACCTTGTCCACGATGGCGCGGAACAAGGGGTCCATGTTGCCTTCGCGGATGTCGGGCGAATCGCCCGCATAGCCCATCAGGCCGCTGGCGTAGATGAAGGGAAAGTCCAGCTGGGTGTTGTTGGCGCCCAGCTTGTCGAACAGATCGAACACCTGGTCCACCACCCAGTCGGCGCGTGCGCCGTCGCGGTCGATCTTGTTGAGCACCACGATCGGATTCAGGCCCATCGCGAAGGCTTTCTGCGTCACGAAGCGGGTCTGCGGCATCGGCCCGTCCACCGAGTCCACCAGCAGCAGCACCGAGTCGACCATCGAAAGTACGCGCTCCACTTCGCCGCCGAAGTCGGCATGGCCGGGGGTGTCGACGATGTTGATGCGGTACTGGGTGCCGGTGCGCTCGTCCATCCAGCGCAGTGCCGTGTTCTTGGCCAGGATGGTGATGCCGCGCTCGCGTTCCAGGTCATTGGAATCCATGATCCGTTCGCCCAGTTCCTCTCGCTTGTCGAGCGTGCCGGACTGGCGCAGGAGCTTGTCCACGAGCGTGGTCTTGCCGTGGTCGACGTGGGCGATGATGGCGATGTTGCGTAGATTCTGGATCATGGGATCG
The DNA here is from genome assembly GCA_021773655.1 of Panacagrimonas sp. GTDB lineage: Bacteria > Pseudomonadota > Gammaproteobacteria > Nevskiales > Nevskiaceae > Panacagrimonas. The sequence goes on along the minus strand of JAJFJX010000287.1, from coordinate 1,356 downwards.
GCCGTGAGGGCCTGGACAAAAGGTCGCGGAGTTTACGCGGACGCGCGTGAAACTTCACGAATGGGACGGCCGCGAGCGGTGAGATCGGGCCGGTTCGGCCGATTCCGGCCGGGGCGTGCGAAGCCGGCAGCTCAACCCGCGCCGGCCAGCACCGCCGTCACTGCGGGCGACTTCAGAGCACGCCGATGGCCGCCGCCGCCCGGCTCGCCTTGGCGCGGGCAATGGCCAGGCTGTCGCCAAGAGCCAGCGCCACTCCCATGCGCCGCCGGCCGTTGATTTCCGGCTTGCCGAACAGGCGCAGCATGGTGTCGGGTTCCGACAGGGCCTGCGCCGCGCCGGTGAACGACGGGGCGGCCACGTTGCCCTCGCACAGGATCGCGCAGGATGCGGCGTACGGTCCGCGCGCCCGGATATTGGGAATCGGCAGGCCCAGGATGGCGCGCGCATGCAGCGCGAATTCGCTCAGATCCTGCGAGATCAGGGTGACCAGGCCGGTGTCGTGTGGACGCGGCGAGACCTCACTGAAGATCACCTGATCGCCCTTGACGAACAACTCCACGCCGAACAGCCCGCGGCCGCCGAGCGCGCGCGTGATGGTGTCCGCGATGTCCTGTGCCCGCTTCAGCGCGACCTCCGACATCGGATGCGGCTGCCAGGACTCGCGGTAATCGCCGTCGACCTGCAGGTGCCCGATCGGCGCGCAGAACGAGGTATTCGTGCCGAATTCCTCGTTCATGCCGGGCGGCCCGGGCCAATGGCGCACGGTGAGCAGGGTGATCTCGTAATCGAACGCGACGAAGCCCTCCACGATCACCTTGCCCTGACCGGCGCGGCCGCCGGCCTGCGCATAGGCCCAGGCCTTGTCGATATCGGATTCGGTCCTGAGTGTGCTCTGGCCCTTGCCGGAACTGGACATCACCGGCTTGACCACGCAGGGCAGGCCGATGGCCGCGACGGCGGCGCGGTACTCGTCCGGATTGTCCGCAAACCGGTATGGCGAGGTGGGCAGGCCCAGCTCCTCGGCCGCAAGCCGGCGGATGCCTTCGCGATCCATGGTCAGGCGTGCTGCGCGTGCCGTGGGCACCACGATGAATCCCTGCTTCTCCAGCTCCAGCAGGGTCGGCGTGTGGATGGCTTCGATCTCCGGAACGATCAGGTGCGGCCCCTCGGCCTCGATCACTCGGCGCAGTTCGGCGCCGTCGAGCATGTTGATGGTGTGGCTGCGGTGCGCCACCTGCATGGCCGGCGCGTGGTCGTAGCGATCAACCGCCACGGTCTCGACGCCCAGGCGCTGGAGCTCGATCACCACTTCCTTGCCCAGCTCGCCGGCCCCCAGCATCAGCTCGCACAGCGCGT
>JAJFJX010000286.1 GCA_021773655.1 Panacagrimonas sp. | reverse complement strand
CAGGTTCGAATCCTGCCGGGCGCACCAATATCTTCAAGGGGTTAGCGGGTTTCGCCGCAGTCAATAAGTCCCGCCACCATCGAATTGTGTCACAAATTGTGGCACAAAAAACGCAGCAGCCACTGCGTGCAGATTTATTTGTCGCGGGGCGGGTGAATCGCTTGATCGCGGGATTTCGGTAGTGGGCTGTCAGGGCAATGGACGTCGTTCACTCGACGGACCTGCCATCAGGCGGCGAGGCCAGAAATCGTCGGCATCAGATCGTCTGTGACATTCAGAACGCTGCCAGATAGGTGTCGTAATCAATAGCGGGCACGGTTCCGATTCGCTGAAGCCGGTGAAGAAACCGAAGAAAGAAAAACGCTAGTGCATGCTCCGGAGGGCTGATTGCGATCTTCAATGCGCCATCATCATCGTAGAGTGTCTCGAATCCACCGGCATTGACGACACATCCGATATCAAGCCGCTGCTCGGGCGGTCTTGCGCCAAGACCTGCCGTGAATGGTTCGCCGAAAGGCGGAGTCCAATCGCTTGCAGTCGTAAGGATTCCTCCGAGGATCGGTGTGAGAGGGCGTGGCTCATGCTCGCTGCCCAAGTGGACGATTGGTGCACTCGATCGCTTGAGCCTACGGACGGACGACACTTTACCGCCTGAATATTCGATATGTCCCTTGTTCAACGCCTGTTTGACTTCCAGAACTGCATACACCCCTTCGGCGGGGATAAGTTTCTGCCCCGCCACATTGTAGAGTTCAGGCGTGTATTGTCGGTCGTAGACAACAATATCGATCTGGTCGCTTTGCTGCCCTTGCGCATCCATCACGAACCCTGTCTCTGCCTGATATCTGTGCGGTAGGTGGCGTTTCAACAACGCGAGCCAGTTGGCCTCCGTTTCATCACCCTTTGCTCCCGCATGTTCAACAGCAGATCCGCTTGAGATTAGCGCTGCCTGCAGTCGATGCTGGAGTCCAGCATAAACCGCACTCAATTTGTTCGGTGCATTCTTCCCACACTCGCTCACCAGATAATTTCCTTCCAATACGATTTCCCGGCACTCGTCTTGGCTTGGCGCGCAACGGCACTCTTTTCCGACGGGGTGAGGTCGTCGGAGATCACATTGTTGGTATTTGCCGGGTCCACGATGCGGGCGGTCGGGAGATTGTCACCTATGGAATTCAGAGCATGGAGCACATTGCCTGCAAGGTTGGATGCTGACCTTCCTTTCAGCGCATTAATGACAGAAAGCTCAAGGTAGAACGATGGGAACGTCAATTTATGCAGGGTCCGCCATGCCTTTATCGCGCGGATCTCCTTGACTCTTCCGGAATTTACCACAGTGTCGATCTGCGCCTTGACGTTGGTCTGCGTCCAGAATCCGGTCTTGCGCTTGTAAAGGCTGTGTACGTTCTGATATCCGGCCTGAATTTTTCCGGGAACTAGATCAAGTTTCTTACCTGAAACAGATGTGCCGATCGAAACGTTCTGCCTGACAGGTGCCCAGCCTTGACCTCTCGCCAACTCGAAAACCCCGTCATATATTACTTTCAGCGTTTCGCTTGTGTCAGATTTCAGGGATATGAAAAGATCTATATCGGTCGAAATGTTATTTGCTGTGCCTTTAGCAAAAGACCCAGAATACTGAAGGGTCGCTAGTTGGTTTCCGGCCCATCGGCGAATTGCGGGCGCTACATTATCGGCGGCGATCTTCGCGGACGCACTGTTGACAGAATATTTCTGCAGAATGCCTTCTACGTATTGATCTCCGGTCATCGGTCAGTGATTTTCGCGTTGCCGTTCAAATACCAATTCTGAACCTTGCCGGAAGCTCTCGAATCCCGGCAAGAACAATCATCCGAGGTGATAGGTCCATACGATCTCGTCCTGGCTGGCGATGAACCTCAACAGCAATTCGACCTTGGGTCCGTGTGACACTTGCAGTACGGCGACCGCGTCGTCGTCGTCGACAATGGCTGCGAGCAGTTCATCGACTATACTACCAGCAGAGAGGCCATGGCGGCTGGCACGTCGTTCAGCAGATCATGCGCGGCTGGTAATACCGAGGAGTTGCCGCCTGAGACTTGGCAGATCATCATCTCCCGTCTGAACGTCAAGGTGGACGACTGGAATGTCGGCGCGTGAAGGTCAGTTGCAAACTGAATATGGGCCTCGAAGAAAGGACGGGGCCGCTGCCCGGTATGGTTGGCGCGGCTACCGCTGTCCTTCGTCACTGCGAGGGGGAATAGTGACTGGAGGTGGTATCAAACTACCCCAGAAAAACCTGCAGCAAAATTGTGCCTATGGCGTATAGCCAGCGGAGATGCCCATTTGGGGGATGCCCTTGAGCTACCGCACAGTCAGGGTTGATCGCCTGACCCAGCGGCACAAAGCGTTTCCAATTGATGCTAAATGCAAATGCTGGTTCGTTCGCGAAGAGTTCCAATAACGTTCCGAGTTGTAAGGTTTGTCGGAACTCGTAATTAGTTGTTCACCGCCAAATGGCCCGCCGTCGCTGGAAATTCTCCATCGTCGTTTCGCTCAATACATTGTTATCTAAGTAGGAGAAGGGATCGACGAGAGTCTCTTGATAAGGGGCCAAAAAGGAACGTAATGTTTTATGCTTGAAATTGGCAAAACAGAGAATGGGAGTGCCGGTATGAAAAGGATTTTTATCGCCGCTGGAATCGCGCTGGTAATGGGTTCTGCGTCGCCAGCGATGGCTACCGATATCCCCTGGAAAGATGAATTTGCCCATACCAGCCAACACGTCAGGATTGGCAGCAGCCCACAATTTCGGCTTGGCCTTGCGCTGCAATTGTGCGAAGGACGAGCGAATGGCATCGCTCAGACGATCTCTGCCACGGCGGTGGGGATAAGCGCCGACGTCGTTAGTAGTGGTGTGCGTACCGAACGCGGCCCTTGGTATGACCAATGGCAACGGCAACATCTTGACATGACCATAAGCTGCACGGGGACCCTTAAAGTTCCCTGAGCACATCGACTTAGAGGCGAGCCGCTGGATTTGAGCGTTTCCGACGGTCTTGAGAATAGCAAGCAGTATGGCTCCTTTGACAGGGGGCACATTTACGCCTTGGGTCATGAGCGGACTTGCAGTGCTACCAATGCCCCTGGACTCGGGACTGGGGTCGATCCCACTATCCGCGAGTGCGCTCCACCGACCCCACCCAGTTTGTCCCCCTTGGCGGTCTGCGCCGTTACCAGAAGGTGTTCGTCTGGTGCAACCGGTGCAGCCACAACAACAGGCTCGACACTGACTATCTGTGCTGGCGGCTGGGTACGCTGTTTCCGGTGGTGAGGGTTGCCGAACATGTCCGGTGTTCTAAGTGTGGTGAACCAAGACGCCCACAGCCGACCCAATTGGCTAGGGCACACTGCCGAGGTGAAGTACAAATCCGTCCAGGTGATTGGTCCAATGCCCACCGACAAAGAGATTTTTCAAGCCGCCAGCGTGTTGAT
>JAJFJX010000285.1 GCA_021773655.1 Panacagrimonas sp. | reverse complement strand
TTGAACGCCGTTTCTGGATTTGCCAAAACCGCCGTAACCGAATTGGCGGGCTAAAAGCAGATTCGCCGAATCGCTGACTTTCAGTGATTCGGCGTTTTTGTTGGTAGCGCCGGGCGGATCGCCTCATTTTACTCTTGCTTTCCTCTTGGGCAGGACGGCAATAAAGATGTGCCGCCTGAGGCATCGAACAGACACACCGCCGGCGGTCACGCAAACTGCTCCACTTGTGGCCACCCCAAAGTGCTCCTGCGTATACCGGCAAAGGTGACTGCGTATTCCGACGCTAATCGGCCACTGATTCCGAAGTAAATCGGCCGGGCATTCCGAACCGAATCGGCCACACTTTCCGACGCGAATCGGCCACCCCCTTGAGGAGGGTTGCGACGCGGGATAACCCATGCGGCACGCTCGCCGTTTTTCGCGAGCAAGCATGCCAAAGAAAGGTTGTCCATGCGCAAGATTCGAGAGGTTCTCCGCCTGACCGCGGCCGGGGTGTCGGCGCGTCAGGTGGCCCAGTGCGTGGGCGTGGCCCGCAGCACGATGGGAGATTGCCTGCGGCGGGTCGCCGAGGCGGGACTGTCCTGGCCGTTGCCCGAGGGGCTCGACGAGGTCGAGCTGGAGCGGCGCGTTTATCCGCCGGTGCCGCCCAGGCCCGATGCGCCGGTGCTGCCGGACTGGACGCAGGCACAACCCGAGCTTCGACCGGGGGGCGTCGAGCGCCCAAAAAAGAGGCCACCTTGCGGTGGCCTGAGTGCGGTCCCGCTTTGCGCGGGACTGGAGGAGACTGGGGTTCGGCTGCCGATTCCGTCCATGCGGTACTTCGGCCCCGACCTTTCGACTTCTTCACCGGTTTCGGTCCTGGACCGGCTCGGTGGCGAACTCGACAAGGCACAAGTTACTCGCCATGCTGCAGTGCATCAATTGATTTCTTTTCAGACTTCGGTTTAGTAATTCTAACCTTCCGCCGCGACCGACCATGCGTCTGCCTCCCCTCAACGCCCTGCACGTCTTCGGGTCCGCCGCGCGGCGGCGGAGTTGAACGTGAGGCCGGCAGGCGAGGTGTTCAACGGCCCGTTTTCGGATGCTCAAGCCCGGCGTTCTTCGACCTTCTTTTTCGAGCGCCCAAAAAAGAGGCCACCTTGCGGTGGCCTGAGTGCGGTCCCGCTTTGCGCGGGACTGGAGGAGACTGGGGTTCGGCTGCCGATTCCGTCCATGCGGTACTTCGGCCCCGACCTGTCGACTTCTTCACCGGTTTCGGTCCTGGACCGGCTCGGTGGCGAACTCGACAAGGCACAAGTTACTCGCCATGCTGCAGTGCATCAATTGATTTCTTTTCAGACTTAGGTTTAGTAATTCTAACCTTCCCCCGCGACCGACCATGCGCCTGCCTCCCCTCAACGCCCTGCGCGCCTTCGAATCCGCCGCACGCCAGATGAGCCTGCGCCGCGCGGCAGCGGAACTGCACGTGACGCCGGCCGCGATCAGCCATCAGGTCCGCGCTCTGGAGTCGGTGCTGGGTGTGAGTCTGTTCCGGCGCCTGCCGGGGCGGGTGGAGCTGACGCCGGCAGGCGAGGTGTTCATCGGCCCGTTGTCGGAAGCCTTCGAGCAACTCACCGAAGCGGTGGCCACGGTGCGCCGGGTGCAGAACTCGGGCCGGGTGACGGTGGCCGCCCCGCCGGCCTTCGCCGCAAAGTGGCTGGCGCCGAGACTGCACCGGTTCACTGCCCGCTATCAGGAGATCGACCTGCGGATCAGCGCCGACGGCTCGCTGATCGACATCGTGCGCGAGGACACCGGCGACACCGGCAATCTGCTCGAAGAGGCCGACCTGGCGATCCGCTCGGGCGACGGCGACTACCCCGGCTACGTGGTCGAGCGCCTGTTCCTGGCATACGCCATTCCCATGTGCCACCCGCGTCTGCTGCAAGGTGATCACGCGCTGCGCACGCCCGACGACCTGCGTCACCACACCCTGCTGCACTTTTCCATGGGCGGGGAAACGGATGCCGCCGACCGCCCCAACTGGAACGTCTGGCTGGAAGCCGCCGGCGTCAAGGACTTCCAGGCGCGCCGCGGACCGACTTTCAATCAGGTCGCCATGGCGCTCGAGGCCGCCGCCGACGGCATGGGCGTGGTTCTCGGAATTCCGGTGGTTGCGGCCAGCGACCTGGCCGCTGGCCGGCTGGTGATGCCGTTTCCGCTCGCCCTGCGGGTCAAGGCCGACTACTTCCTGGTCCACAGCCATGACGTGCTGCGCGACCCTGCGGTGGCCGCCTTCCGCAACTGGCTGGTCGAGGAAGCGGCCAACGAGACCTGGGCCGTGCCGCCCGGTGTCGGGCCGCTGCCGGACCCGGACTCCGTCAACGCGGATTCCGGCGAGGAGCGCCGCGCTCAGTCCGGGGGCAACTGACGCAAGGCGTCCTGCACTTCCATGCGCCGCCCGGAATCGGCATCTTCGCGACCCGGCCGCGGCGACGCCGCCAGCGCCGCCTGGAAATGCCGCTTCGCCCCCGAGACGTCGCCCTGTTCGAGCAGCAGCTCACCGTAGAAGAAATTCGGGTCGATGCCCTGCGGATTGATGGCCAGGGCCCGCCGCAGGTATTCGGCAGCCTTGTCCTTGTCGCCGAAGGCGATCGGCCACCCCGGGGACTTGGCGTACAGGCTGCCCAGCGAGGTGTAGACCGAACCGTCCAGCGTCGTCGCGTCGATCCGCTCTGCGGCCAGCAGCAGTTCGCGGGCCTGCTTGATCTTGCGAAGTGCGCCAAGCCCACCCTGGAACCTGGCTGCACTGGAAAGCACGATGGCTTCCCAGACACGCGGCTCGGCGCGGTCCGGGTAGGCGTCCGCGAACTGATGGGCCTGACCGGCCAGATGCTCGAAAGCGGAGCGCTTGCCCGCCGCCGGTACTTGGTAATACGCCTTGGCCCAGCCGTGCTGCACGGCGTCGAGCCGATCCTCGAAGTCCGCCGCCTGGACCTGGCCGGCGAGAATCCAACCGCACAGCACGAAACCGATTCGAATCAGGACTTGCATGGAGATCTCCGAATATTGGGGTGGCCCGGTCAGGCGATCCGTTCCAGGGCGAACGGACGCATCTTCGTGGCCTGGCGCGACAGGGCGCCGTCGATCTGCCGGGGCCACAGCGCATTGAGTCGGACGAACAACTTTTCCGGCCAGCCGTAGAAGCGCTCGCGCACATCGCGCTCGATATCGCTGACCAGCGCCTCGGCAACCACCTCGGGCGTGTCCTGGCGCATGCCCACGGCCATCGCCATGCGCTCGACCGCCCCCTCGTTGAGCGCCGTGCGGGTGTAGCGCGGCGCGAAGTACAGAACACCCACGCGCGAATCGGCAACTTCGCGGCGCAGGGCCTCGGACCAGCCTCTCAGCGCGAACTTGGTGGCCGAGTAGGCGGCAAAACAGGGAAAGCCGATCGAGCCGAAGATCGAGCCGACGTTGACGATCAAGCCCTGAGGCGAGCGTCTCAGGGCCGGCATCGCGGCCTGCGCCAGCAGCATCGGCCCCAGCAGATTGACGCGCAGCAGACGCTCCAGCACCTCCGGCGGCGTGTGCTCGAAATCGCCGAAATGGGTCTGCCCCGCGGCGTTGACCAGCAGATCCAGTTCCGGATGCGCCTCCAGCGCGCGCGCAACGATGTTCTGCGCCCCGCCGGCATGCAGAAGATCTCCGCTGACGACGTCCACGCGGACCCCGTGCAGGCGCAGTGCAGGCACCAGCGCGTGCAGGGCATCCGGGTCGCGCCCCGCCAGCACCAGATCGACGCCGCGTGCCGCAAGTGCCTGCGCGACCTGGCGTCCGATGCCACCGCGGGCACCGATCAACAGACAGCGTCGTGATTTCAGTTGCATGGCGCGGGCTCCTGCTGCAGCTCGCGGAAGATGTCGCCGTACAGGCGGCAGAACCGCTTCGAGGCATGGATCACCGCCGCCCGGTCCTCCGGCCGCCGCAGGCCATCGATCAACTCCCGGAAGAAGCCCACGTGCGCCACGTCGAGCGATCCATGGCTGGTGAGGTAGCGAAATGCCGTGGCGGGCAGCCCGAGCGACTCGGCAAGGTTCTCGGCAACGCTGGAGGCCAGCGCGATGCTGGTCCCTTCGAGCACGTGGACCATGCCGAAAAACCCCACCGGGTTGCCCCGGTTCACCAGGTCGTAGGCATAGGCCACCATCACCTCGGTGGCGTGTCCGGGAGCGCCGTGCCGCACGGCCTGCGCATCGGCGCCGCAAGCGGCGATATCGTCGAGGATCCATTCCTGGTGGCCGAACTCCTCTTCGATGTACTCCACCAGCTTGCCGCGCAGCCATTCGTGATCCGGGCCCAGCCGGGCCCCGCAAGCCATCATCAGTGGCACGGTATGGCGCACGTGGTGGAAGGCCTGGGCGAGAAAGGCGCAGTACAGCGGAACCGTGACGCGGCCCTCCAGGGCCTGTTGAAAGATCG
>JAJFJX010000284.1 GCA_021773655.1 Panacagrimonas sp. | reverse complement strand
CGAGGCGATCAACCTGGTCGCTCGCAGCTTTCTGCAGCCGCGGCTGGCACCCGGAGACGAGGTGCTTCTGACCGGCATGGAGCACCATTCCAACATCGTGCCCTGGCAGCTTGCCGGCGCGAAAACGGTTGCCGCGCGCATCACCGACAGCGGCGAGCTCGACCTCGACGACTGGCGCGCCAGGCTGTCTGCGCGCACCCGCCTGGTGGCGGTGGTCCACGTCTCCAACTCGCTGGGCACCATCAACCCGGTGGCGGAGATGATTTCCGAAGCCCGTTCGCGCGGCATTCCGGTGCTGGTCGACGGCGCCCAGGCGATCGCCCACATGCCGCTGGACCTGCGGGCAATGGGTGCAGACTTCTACACGTGCTCGGCGCACAAGGCCTATGGACCGACCGGCTTCGGCGCGCTCTACGCACGGCGTGAACACCTGGAAGCGATGCCGCCCTGGCACGGCGGCGGCGACATGATCCGCACTGTGACCTTCGAGGGCAGCACCTGGAACGATGTGCCGTACAAGTTCGAGGCCGGAACCCCGGACATGGCTGGTGCCATCGGCTTCGCCGCCGCGCTGGACTGGATCCGGGCCCAGGGCTGGGAGGCCATCGACGCCCACGAGCGGGATGTGCTCGACTACGCCACGCCACGCTTGGCGGAAATTCCCGGCCTGCGTCTGATCGGAACCGCAGCACGCAAGGTCGGTGTGCTGTCATTCGTCATGCAAGGCGCCCACGCCCATGACCTGGGCAGCATCCTGGACCAGGACGGAGTGGCAGTCCGCACCGGCCACCACTGCACCATGCCGCTGATGGAGCGCTTCGGCGTGCAGGCCACCGCACGCGCCTCGCTGGCGATCTACAACGGTCGCGATGACGTCGATCAGCTCGTGGGCGCCCTTCACAAGGCCCGTCGCCTGCTGGCGTAAATCGGCGCTGCGCGACGCGCTACCATCTGGCGGGGATCCGGGGAACGCGCGCAGCACCATGACTCAACACACGCCAGAAGACGGCGGGACTGCCGAAGGCGCGCGTCTGCGGACCACACAGGGCCTGCAGTTCCGGCTGGGCACCGCCTTCGTGCTGGTCGCCCTGGTGCTGATGGCCGCCGCCTATTTCGCGGGACGGGTGCTGGTCCATGGCCGACTGGCGCAGGACACCCATCGCTACCAGCAGGAAAGCGGCCTGCGCCTGGTCGAGGACATCGAACATCGCCTGCAGCTTGCGCAGGTACTGGCCAACACGGTGGGCGCTCTGGCAACTTCTGGAGATGCCGGTTGGGTGGAGCGCCTTCCCGCCCGGGTCGCCGGCAGTGGCCTGGGCGACCTGCTCGCCGGGGTCGGCTGGTGGCCGGAGCCGGGCCGCGATCCGGCGCGCCGCAACAGCCGCTTCTGGCTCAGTGACGAGATCGGCGAACTGCAGTTGCGCGGGGACTACAACGACCCGCGCGTGATCGCCTACTGGGAGGAGCCCTGGTACACGCCTGCGCGCCACGCGCGGGCCGGCGAATGCCACTGGACCCCGGTGTACGTCGAACGCCTGACACAGCGACGCGTCGCCACCTGCACCCTGCCCCTGCGCCGCGCAGGCGAGATGACCGGCGCGGTCACCATCCTGCTCGACCTGGCGGCGCTGGAACGGGCGCTGCGCGACGCCGCATCGATGCAGAGTGGCTATGCGTTGCTGGTGGATCGCAACAACCGTCTTGTTGCCGTCACCGGCACGGCCGGCGGCCGCCTGCAGGGTGCGCGGCGCCCCCAGAATCTGGCCGAACTGGCACAGCAGATGCCGGCGTTCAACCGGCTGGCACTGGACACGCATCGCCGGGACGAGGCCTTCCTGTCCCGCGCCGTGCAGTCGCCGCTGTACTCGGCCGCCACCGTCTCGGCGCTGCAGGCGGCAACCCGCGACGGTGCGCGCCAGGATGCCGAATCGGCCCTGGCCCTGATCTGGAACGGTACCCGCACGGCGGTCGGCCAGCAGATCGTCGAGCTGGCGGTGGACCAGGATCCTTTGCTGGGCGCAGACGGCACCGCCCGCGTCTACGAGATCGCCCGACCGTACTGGAAGCTGGTCCGCGTCACGCCGCGCCTCGAAGGCATGGCCGGCGTGCAGTATTTCTTCGTCCAGACACTGCTGGTGGTCTGCGGGCTGCTGGTGGCCGCGCTGCTGCTGGTCTTTGCCGCCACCCGCCTGTGGCTGCTGCGGCCGCTGGCCCGGATGGCGTCATCGCTGTCCGACCGGCGCAGCGCGGACCAGGCGCTGCACATCGCGCTGGACGCCTCCGCGCCGAGCGAGCTTGGTGTCATCGCCCACTGGTACAACGAGCGCGTGCGCCAGCTGCGCGAGGCGATGGACCGCGTGATGTCGCAGCAGAGCCAGCTGATCGTCGAATCGGGCGAGCGCGGCCGCGCCGACGATCAGGCCCTGCGCCTGCGCGAGCGCAGCCACGCCCTGATGGGTTCGGTGCACGATGCCGTGGTGGTGGTCGACAGCCGCGCCCAGGTCGAGGACATGAACGCGGCCGCAGAACAGCTCACCGGCGTGGCGCTGCGCAATGCTCTCGGCCGTCCCTGCAGCGAGGTGCTGCAGGTGCGCCTGGTCAACCAGGGTGGCGCGCCGCCGGATTTCGTGGCCGGCGTCATCGCCTCCAGCGGGCGCATCGACTACGGCGAAGGCCTGTTCCTGTACTCCGAGGGACGCAGCGAACGCGAGATCCACCTCAGCGGCGTGCCGCTGCGTGGCCCCGGCGAACGACCGCTGGGCGCGGTGCTGGTATTCCGGCCACGGGAGACCCAGGGAAGCTCGCCCAAACTGGTGATCGACCGCCGCAGCGTCGACAGCGTCACCGGACTGCCGACACGCGCCGCCTTCGATCGCCGCCTGCGCGCGCTGATGGATGCCTCGCGCCTGCATGCGCAGCAGCACGCCCTGCTGCTGGTCGACATCGACCGTCTGCGGCATGTCAACGAACGGTTCGGACACCAGGCCGGCGACGAGGTACTGACCGGGGTCGCCGAGGTGCTGGTGCGGACCGCGCCGGGGGGCGAAGTGTTCCGGCTCGTCGGCGACAGCTTCGGCGTGGTGATCGAACAGACCTCGGATGACGATGCCCGGCGCCTGGGCTCGGACCTGGTCGAGGCGCTGGCCGCACACCGGCAGGCCTGGACCGACCGCTCGCTGACCATTACCGGAAGCGTGGGCGTGGTCTGCTTCGATGACACCGCCGCCCACCCCGCAGAGCTGCTGCGGCGGGCCAACGATGCCTGCGCGGCGGCCAAGTCGGCGGGTCGCAACACCTGTCGCGTCTACGCGCCGGACATGGATCGTCAGGAACCCGTGGTCGACGAAGCGCTGTGGGTCAGACGGATCCGTGCCGGCCTGGACGAGGGTCTGATGCACCTGACCACCCAGCCGATCCTGAGCACCGAGATCCACCAGCGCGAAGGCGCCATCTTCGAGGTGTCGCTGGCGCTGGAGGACGAAGAAGGATTCTGGGCCGAGCCCGACGCCTTCCTGCCGGTGGCCGAGCGCAACGGGCTGGCTGCAGAAGTCGAACGCTGGGCCTTGCGACAGACGCTCGAACATCTTTCCCGCAATCCGTCAGTGATGGAGCGGATGTCGTTCTGCTGCCTGTCGCTTTCTCCCCAGACCGTCGCCGAGGGCGCCACCCTGGAGCTGCTGGCGCAACTGTTCCAGCAACATCCGGAAGTGCCGCCGCGCCAGCTGTGCCTGAACATGCGCGAGGCGGTCATCCAGGATGCTCCCGCGGCCGCCCTGGCCTTCGCCGAGGCGATGCGCTCGCTCGGATGCAGGGTTTCGATCGACCACTTCGCCGCCCGCGGCGTCGCCGCCACCGACCTGCTGCGCCGCCTGTCGGCCGACTGCGTGCGTATCGATGCCCGACATTTCATGGATGTCGGTGGCGACGCCGTTGATCAGGTCATGGCCGACGCTCTGATCCGCCTGGCGCGCACCCTGCAGCGCCGGGTGATGGTCATGGAAATCTCCAGCGAGCCGGCGCGCGAGGCCTGGAAGCGCCTGGGCGCGGACTATCTGCATGGTCTGGCGCTGGCACGACCCTCGCCGGTGGTGTTCACCGCCAGCAGCTGAGCGGCGCTGATCCCGGCATCGTTGAGGACCACGCCGTCAAGCCCCCGCTCGAAGACCCGCCGGGCGGGGTGACTTCAGACCCGCCGCTGCGACTAAGCTCGGGCGGTCGTCGATAACGAGCTTGAACATGCCCCAGAAACTCTCCGTGTCTCCAGACGCCATGGAACGCGCGATCAAGGCCTGGCTGCTGTCCCGGCTGGGCATCACCTGCAAGCTGGCCTGCCGGCGCATCCCGGTGCGACGGGTGAGCGCCCAGCGGCAGGTCCCCAACTGGAGGATCGAGCTCGACCGTCTGCCGGCCGATGCGCATCCGTACCTGCAAGAGGCCCATACGCAACTGAGCCGGTCGATGCGACTGGATTGATTCGACCTCGATCAACCTCATCGTCATGCGCGCCGCGCCCGACGGGTGCCCGGCCGAAACCCTAAACTGTGGCGATGCCTCCGAGCCCGCCCCTGCTGAGCCTGGACCACGCCGAGCTGCTCGAAACCCTCACCGACGGTTCTCCGACCCTGCTCATCCAGGACCTCGATGGCGTCTGCGTTGGCCTGGTGCGCGACCCGCTGACCCGCCGAATCGACCGACGCTACGTCGAAGCTGCGCAGCGCCTGGGCGATGCCTTCCGCGTCCTGACCAACGGCGAGCATGAAGGACGCCGCGGGATCAACGGCGTGGTGGAGCGGGCTTTCGATTCGCCGCAAACAGCGCGTCGCCGAGGTCTCTACCTGCCCGGCCTGGCCGCCGGCGGAGTGCAATGGCAGGAGCGCGACGGCCAGACCAGCTTCCCGGGCGTGCGGACCGAGGAACTGCATTTTCTGCAGCAGGTGCCCGCCGCTGCCACGAGCTTCATCGAAAGGCAGCTTGCGTCACGGGTGCCAGGGCTCGTCGCCCATGAGCTCGATGTGCTGAGCGCCGCGTCGGTGCTGGACAACACCGCCTCGCCGACCCTGAATCTCAATCCGATTTACCAGCGTCTGCGCGACGCCCCCTCGACCTACCGTCAGATCCAGCAACAGACTCTCGCGTTCATGCAGGAGCTGCTGGCGCAGGCCACCGCCCAGGGTCTGGCCGATTCCTTTTTCATTCACCTGGCGCCCAACCTGGGACGCGACGACCACGGGCACGAGCGTTTGCTGGAAGGCGACAGTGAGCACGCCGGCACCACCGATTTCCAGTTCATGCTGTCCGGCGCGATCAAGGAGGCCGGGGTCCTGGCGCTGCTCAACCGCGCGGTGGCCCAGCGCAGCGGGCATTGGCCGCTGGGCGAAACCTTCAGTGTTCGTGAGGCGCCACGGGACCTGGACGGCCTGCTGCAACTGGCCCTCGATCGCCTGGACCCGCGCCAGGTCCCGCGTCTGGTCGGTATTGGCGATACCGTCAGCGCCAGGCCCGAACCGGGGGCGGGCAATGGCGAAGCGACCAACATGCAGCGCGGCGGCAGTGATCGCGGCTTTCTCACCCTGATCCAGGCCCTGGGCGCGCGATGGGGACGCGAACATCCGGTGCTGTACGTCGACAGCAGCGCCGGCCAGGTGCGGCGACCCGGAATCGATGCCAGGCACCTGCAACGCTGCCAGCAGGACCCGAGCCTGTCACCCTGGCCGGCGGTCTCGGGCATCAGCGATCCACAGGACCCGCTGCGACTGTCCTACGTCTTCCCCGGCGGCCATCGTCAGTACATCCAATTCTTTCTCGAACTTGCGCAACACTGGCCTGTGGCGACGGCACCGGCCGCTTGAGGTCCGCGCCGGAATCCACACCGGCACGGCCATGGGTCGTGGCTCCTTGCCGAACCCGCAAACCGCCTCGCACACGCGATGCTCTGATTGCCCGGCACCACGCCACCCATGGCAAGGGCCGCCCGAAGGAATCTTCACCGACGACAGCCGCATCGCAGGGCGCAGCAGGCAGCGCGATGACCGGTGCAACGTCAAATGCTGCGACCCCGGTGTCATCACGCGCACAGGACGCCCGCGCCCCGGACATCGATCAGCATGGACACGGTCAGGTGCTTGCTGAAGAATGCGTTCTGCAAGCTCGGCGTTTCGTTTCGAACCGCACCACCCAGACCATCGGCGGGGCCCGCTACCGGGGCCTGTTCGACCCGCGCGCGCACTGACCCTCGAATCGGGGTCACCCGGACCGGCCGGGACACCAGACCGCAATACCAGGAATCGCCGCGATGGCCTACGAATACAACCCTGAATCCAGTCGCTTCAACCTGCCCAACCCGCACCGGATCGAAAATGCGGTGCTCGGGGCGCTGGCGGCGGTCATGATCGTCTGCGGGCTGGTGGTCCTGTATGCGGCACAGTCGGCGCTGGCGGCACGGGACGGACGCACCACCACGCTGTGCCTGCTGGTGGGCCTGGGCCTGCTGGTCTACGGCGGCTGGTCGGTGGTGCGGGTGCTGCGACAGTTCACGTTCTGGTTCGGTCGCGACCAACCGGGCGGATTCCGGGCCGATCAGAACCTGCTCGAAACCCTGCGCCAGAACGCAATCGGCTTTCTGACGCCCAGCCGCGCCTCCGACCAACTGCTCTACCGCATGGTGCCCAACCTGGTGTTCTCGCCGCGTCGGGTGCAG
>JAJFJX010000283.1 GCA_021773655.1 Panacagrimonas sp. | reverse complement strand
CGTTGAAGCCGAACCAGCCCATCCACAGGATGAAGGTCCCCAGCGTGGCCAGCGGCAGGTTGGCACCCGGAATCGGGTTGATCCTGCCGTCTGCGCCGTACTTGCCCTTGCGTGGACCGACCAGGATGACCAGCGCCAGGGCCGCCGCTGCACCACACAGGTGCACGATGCCCGAACCCGCGTAGTCGCTGTAGCCGAAGGTCTCACCGAGGAACCCGCCGCCCCAGCTCCACATTCCCTGGATCGGGTAGATGACCGCGGTCATCACCACCGCGAAGGCCAGGAACGACCACAGTTTCATGCGCTCGGCCACCGCACCCGAGACGATGGACATGGCCGTGGCCACGAACACCACCTGGAAGAAGAAGTCGGACAGGTTTGAGTAGTACGGCGCGTCTTCACCGCCGGCCAGCACCGCCTCGGCCGTGTTGTCGTCCATCGACAGAATGAAGTCGATGCCCGGGAAGTACATGCCGGCGGCCGTATACATGAAGTTGTAGCCAATCAGCAGGTACATCACACAGGCGATCGAAAACAGTGCGACGTTCTTGGTGAGGATCTCGACCGTGCTCTTGGACCGGACAAGGCCGGCCTCCAGCATGGCGAAGCCTGCCGCCATCCACATCACGAAGGCGCCAGCGACCAAAAAGTAGAACGTGTCCAACGCATACGCCAGCTCGGTGGTCGAGATGGCCGCGGTCGCTTCCACCGCCTCCACCACTTCCGCCACCTCCTCGACCGCTTCCATCATTGCTTCCGGCACAGGTGCCTCTGCGGCTTCGTCCTGTGCCCAGGCCGGGACCAGGACGCAGGCCAGAACCAGCGTCATCGCTGCGAAAAGATTACGCATCATTGGGAAAGACTCCTTAGAGAGCGTCTGAGCCGGTCTCGCCGGTGCGGATACGGATCGCCTGATCGAGGCTGAATACGAAGATCTTTCCATCGCCGATCTTCCCGGTATGGGCAGCCTTGCTGACGGCGTCGATGGCGGCGTCGACCTTGTCACCGGCCAGCGCCACCTCGATCTTTACTTTGGGCAGAAAATCCACCACGTACTCGGCGCCCCGGTACAACTCGGTATGGCCCTTCTGGCGACCGAAGCCTTTGACTTCGGTCACTGTGATGCCGGCCACGCCGATTTCGGAAAGCGCCTCGCGCACTTCATCGAGCTTGAACGGCTTGATGATGGCTGTAATCAATTTCATTTGTAACTCCATGATTAAGCTGCGTAAGGTCTGAATAAATGCACTGAGCTCGAGTCCCCCGGGCCGGCACCACCCCGGTTCGAGCACGGAGCGTGCCAGCCCCATCTGCGGTCGATTTCGGCATTTGGGCGTGCATGGGCGCGATTGGAGGCCCCGACGCACCAAAGAAGTGCGCCGCGCCGCCGGCACTTCGGATGCGCCGGCCGTCCCGATCGCCGACACTGTCCATCGGTGGCGACGGCGCCCGAAGCCCGTCGGAGTTCGGGAAAAACGGGCGCGGCGGGAAAGGCTGTACACACCGGAGCGCTGGACCACAGAGAGGGGGTAGCGTCAACCCCAGGTGCATTCAAATTGCCGCAATATTAATGCTGCTCCCTGTTTATAAAATGTTTTTTAATTGAGCCCAGGCTTTGGGCATTCATGACCACACCCCGAAGCTGAACGTACGGGCCGAACCGCAGCAGGACATGCACAGCCTTATCCACAGAACCACCCCATGATGGAACGTCGGGTCAGGGTGGCCGTTCCGGCACCGTTTCATTTCCCACTGGACTACCTGGTGCCGGACATCGAGGTCCGACCCGGCCAGCGCTTGCTGGTACCGCTGGGGCGCCGCCGCGTGGTCGGCATTGCCATGGAGGCCCCGCGCAACGTGGCGACCGACGGCCTCAACTGCCGTCCGGTGGAGGACTGTCTGGACAGGGAGCCGCTGGTCCCGGACGACCTGCTGGCACTGTGCCGCTGGGCAGCGGCTTACTACCACCACCCGATCGGCGAGGTGCTGGCGGCCGCGCTGCCGGCCAGCCTGCGAGCGGTGCGCCGGCCAGGCGCCGGCCGCCCGCGCCGACGATCCGGGGACGCCGAAGACGATGCCATGTCCCCCGGCAGCGTCGGCACGAGCAAGGATGCCCCGGTGGCGACGGCCGATCAGGCACAGGTGCTGGCCGGCATCGAGGCCGTCGGCACCGGGTTTGCCGTTCATCTCATCGAAGGCGTGACCGGTAGCGGCAAGACCGAGATCTATCTAAGGGCCATCGATCGCATCGTCGAACGTGGCGGGCAGGCGCTGGTGCTGACGCCCGAAATCGGCCTGACGCCACAGTTGCTGGAGCGCTTCCGGCGACGCTTCGGCACACGCGCGCAGGCATTCCACTCCGGGCTGACCGAACGCGAGCGCCGCCTGGCCTGGCTGGCGGCCCGCCAGGGTCGTTGCCGGGTACTGATCGGGACCCGCTCGGCGGTGTTCGTGCCGCTACCCGAGCTTGCGATGGTGGTGGTCGACGAGGAACACGACATCTCTTTCAAGCAGCAGGACGGTTTCCGCTATTCGGCACGCGACACCGCGATCTTCCGCGGGCGCCTGGCGAGGGCGCCGGTGTTGCTGGGCTCGGCCACGCCATGCCTGGAGTCCCTGCACAACGCCGCCGCCGGCCGCTATCACCTGTGGCAGATCCAGGCGCGGGCGCAGGACCGCCGGATGCCGGCCATCGGCCTGATCGACATGCGCGGTCGCCGCGTGCGCGATGGCCTTTCCGCGCCATTGCTCGACGCCCTGCAGCAGCACACCGCCGCCGGCGGGCAGGCGCTGATGTTCCTGAACCGGCGCGGGTTTGCCCCGGCCCTGCTGTGCCACGACTGCGGCTGGGTGCTGCCCTGCCCCGGCTGCGACGCGCGCATGACCGTGCACCGCCTGAGTGCCTGCATGATCTGCCATCACTGCGGCAACCAGGCGCCGGTCGCGCTGCGCTGCGGCCAGTGTGGCGGCACCGGACTGACACCGGTCGGCCAGGGGACCGAACGCCTGGAACAGGCCCTTGCCGCCGAGTTCCCGGACCTGCCGGTGCTGCGCATCGACTCCGACCGCGTCTCCCGCGCCGGCGAGCTGGACCGGCTCCTGGACGAGATCCACAGCGGCCGGCCGGCGATCGTGGTGGGCACCCAGATGCTGGCCAAGGGGCATGATTTTTCACGCCTGAGCCTGGTCGGCGTGATCGACGCCGACGCCGCCCTGTTCAGTGCGGACTTTCGTGCCGTGGAGCGCATGGGTCAGCTGCTGACCCAGGTTGCCGGGCGCGCCGGGCGCGGGGAGCGCCCCGGCGAGGTGCTGATCCAGACCCACCAACCGCAGCACCCGGCCCTGGTCCGGTGGCTGCGCGAGGGGTATCGCGGCCTGGCCGAATCACTGCTCGACGAGCGCCGTGCCGCCGGCCTGCCGCCTAGCGCGCATCTGGCCCTGGTACGGGCCGACAGTCTGCGCGCGGCGTCCGCCGAGGCCTTCCTGCGCGAGGTCGCCACCACGCTGGAAGGGCAGCAGGTCGAGGTCATGGGGCCGATCCCGGCGCCGATGGAGCGTCGTGCAGGGCGTTATCGCTACCAGCTGCTGCTGCGATGCCCTCACCGCCCGCGCCTGCAGGCCGCGTTGGCGCGGGCGGCCCCGCTGTGGCCGCAGATCGAGGGCGCGCGTCGTCTACGCTGGTCGCTGGACGTTGACCCCCAGGATCTGTTCTAGGGCCTGTTCACGCTACGTCTGTCACTGCGTTGCGAGCCCGGAATCCGGCCAGGCAAGGCGTGATCGGCGACGTTTGGTGATTCCAGGCGAGCCCGGTGGCCATCGGCGCGACCCGCGGCGAAATGCGGCGAACCTCAGGGCGCATAGATGCCGCCCAGCACCGCGGGCCGGCTGGCGCCGGTGACCGAGGGCAGATTGCCCGGCTCTCCACGCATGCGGCGGCAGGCCAGCCATGCGAAACATGCCGCCTCGACCCATTGCGGATCCAGGCCGTGCGCCGCGGTGCTGTCGACCTGCAGCGTTGGCAGGCTGGCGCCCAGCCGCGCCATCAGGAACCCGTTTCGGGTGCCGCCGCCACAGACGATCAGCCTGCGGGTCTGCGGCGCGTGGTCCCGCAACGCCTCGACCACGCCAAGCACGCTGACCTCGCACAGGCTGCGCTGCACATCAACGGGACGGTAGCGCTCAAGGTCGGGGTCACGTGCCCGCACCCAGTCCAGGTTGAACAGGCCACGGCCGGTGCTCTTTGGGATGGGGCGGGCGAAATACGGATCGGCCAGAACCCGGGCCTCCAGTACAGGCAGTCGCTCGCCGCCCGCCGCCCAGGCGCCGTCATCGTCGAATCGTCGCCCGCAGTGGCGCTCGATCCACTCGTCCATCAGGCAGCTCGCCGGCCCGCAATCGAATCCGCGTACCTGTGCCGGGTCCAGGCCCGGCAGCACCGTCAGGTTGGCGATGCCGCCGAGATTGAGCACCGCGCGTGGCTCGGTATCACTGGCCAAACGCGCGTGGTGGAACACCGGCAGCAACGGTGCACCCTGGCCTCCGAGCGCGATATCGGCACGACGAAGGTCGGCAACCACCGGCAGCCCGGTCAGCGCGGCGATGCGCGAGGGATCACCGAGCTGCAGGCTGGAGCGTGCCTGGTCGGCGTCGTGGAAGACCGTCTGGCCATGGCTGCCGACCGCCGCGATGGTGTCGCGGTCGACATCGCCCTGCCCCAGCAACGCCAGCACGGTGGCGGCGAAGCAATCGGCGACCTGCCGATCCAGCGCGGCGTAGCGGGCCAGGGACACCGGCGTCGCCTCGCGGCCAAGTTCGACCAGCTCGTTTCGCAAGGACTCGGGATAGTGCCCACAGGCATGCGCCAGGGCCGCGACGAAATGACCGTCGTGGAACTCGGCCAGCACGGCGTCGATGCCGTCCTGGCTGGTTCCGGACATCACGCCGATGTAGCGCTCGCGCATGGCGAACGCGCGCGGATCAGGGCGCGGACCGCGCGGTTTCGACCACCGAGATTGCCGGGACCACCCCGGCCGGGGCCTTGGCGACCCGGGGCGCACCGGCGCCCTCGATCTGCGCGACATACGGCGCGATCTGCTGTCGGAAGGCAGCCAGCTGCGCACGCGCAATGGGATTGGCGCGTGGCATCACGATGCTGACCGGGTTCTTGTGGATGCCGTTGACGCGGAACTCGTAGTGCAGGTGCGGCGCCGTCGCCAGACCCGAGGATCCGACGTAGCCGATGACCTGGCCCTGCTTGACCGTCGCGCCGGTCTTGAGCCCGGCGCGGTAGCGCGACATGTGCGCATAGAGGGTCTCGTACTTGGACCCGTGCTTGAGGATGACCACCCGTCCATAGCCGCCCTTGGTGCCCATGAAGTCGACCCGGCCGTCGCCGGTGGCCTTGATCGGGGTACCGGACGCCGCCGCGTAGTCGGTGCCCTTGTGGGCGCGGATGGTGTTGAGGATGGGATGGCGCCGGCGCAGGTTGAAATGGGAGCTGATGCGGACCACATCCAGAGGCGTGCGGAAGAACGCCTTGCGCAGCGACTCGCCGTCGGGCGTGTAGAAGGCCGAGCGCCCCTGCGCATCGCGGTAGCGCACGGCGCGATGGACCTTGCCCTGGTTGACGAACTCGGCGGCCAGCAAGTCGCCGTCTCGCAGCTTCTTGCCGTCCTTGTAGAGCTCTTCGAGCACCACGGTGAAGCGATCACCGACGCGCAGGTCCAGCGCGAAGTCGATGTCGTAACGGAACAGCTCGGCCAGCTCCATTACCACCCGCACCGGCAGACCTGCCCGCTGGCCGGACACGAACAGGGAGCTGTCGATATTGCCGCTGACGGTCCGCGGATAGCGATCCACCGCGGCGGTGAGGGTGGTGACCTCGAAACCGCCCTCCACCCTTTGCACCTGCAGCGTGCGCAGTTCGTCCAACGCGTAACGCAGTTCCTGCAACTGGTCGCCGGACTTGCGCAGCTCCAGGGTTTCGCCTGCCTTGATGCGCTTGAGCTGGCGCGCCTCCTTGCCCAGCTCCAGGATCGGCATCCACTGCTCCGGACCCAGGCCCTGGGCGTCGAACAGCGACGACAGCGTCTGTCCGGCTTCGATCTCGATGCGGGTCCAGTCGCTGGCCGGCGGCACCATCAGAGTGTCGGCCACGGCGCCCTGCAGGGCATTTTCGTAGGCCACCGCCTCGGCCACGGCGATGTCGCCGAGCAGGCTGTCGGGCTGCAGCGACTGGCGCTTGGCGTTGGTTTCCCTCGAAACCAGGGTTGCCAGTCCGATGACGCATACCGCAGCGACCAGGAATGCTCTTCTTGCCGAGCGGGGAGAACGCTCGACTGGGCTATAATCCAGCTTCATCTACCTTGTCTCTTTTTAGAGGCTTGGGTCCGGAATCAAGACACTTCCGGACGCCGCCCGGCGCTGTGGTATGTGACGCAAGTCGCACTGCGGGCCAAACAGGCGCGTAAAGAAACACAATTCCTCAGGTCGCGCAAGCGCTTCTGGCGGGCTCCAGCGACGACGCCCGAGGTATTTGCCGACGAACCCACCCGCTGGCCCTACGCCTCATGCTCCTGTCAGAAATCGAACGCGGTGCATCTGAGATTTTGCCGCTGGAAGAATTCCGCCAGCGTCTGACCGACGCCGCGCGCGACGGCATCCGTCTGCGCATCAAGGCCGGATTCGATCCCACCGCGAGCGACCTTCACCTCGGCCATACCGTACTGCTGAACAA
>JAJFJX010000282.1 GCA_021773655.1 Panacagrimonas sp. | reverse complement strand
GTCGGCATCCGCCGCCCCCCGACTCTGGACGAAACCTGACAACACCTTGGACGCTTCGGCCAGCTGGGAGGGCGGACCGGAACCCCGCGCAGCGGCGATGTTCAGCGTCAGCAGATCCGCCACGTAATTGTTGGAATGGCGCAGCATGCGCCCGAGCTGTTCCTTGAGCGAAAGACCTTCCACCCGTGCCAGCAGCCGCGCTGACTCGGGCGGCGGGTCGTGACGCACCCGGGCCCTGCCCGCGACCTCGACCCCCAGATTGACGAGCATCTGCCGCAACAGCAGCGCCGCCCCCAGCGCCGGGTCCGACATGGCGCGGTAGACCTGCTGCGCCTGCCCCTGACGGATGGTGCCGCCGACATGAATGCGGTCCTGTCCGTCCTCGGTACGCCGTTCGACCCAGAAGCTGGACTTGGCCGTTGCGGCCACCGTCCCGATCGAGCCCTCTACCGGAACCGGCAGGTCGATTCCGCCACAGGCACTCAGCCGCGCGTCTGCACCGCGCGCGCCGGGCTCGACCCGCACGCACCAGGTGCCGTAGTCCACCCCCAGCGCCGTGATCGGCACGTTGTACGCCGTGTGGCTGCGGGTCAGCGCCTCGCATCGATCAATGTTGTCGCACCCCAGCGGACCGAACACCGGTTGCGCAACCACATCCCCGTCCACACGGAGCACGCCGGCCGCGCGGATCTGACCGGCCAGCATCCACAAGTCGCGATGATCCAGCGTCGCGTCACCATCGCCGTGCAGGATCAGGTCACCCTGCAGGCGGCCGCCTTTCAGCGGCCCCGCGCCGAGGACCCGCGTCTCGAAGGACTTGTCGGCAGGCCAGGTATCCAGGGCCGCAGCAGCGACCACCAGCTTGGTGATCGAGGCCGGCCCCCGGCGGGTGCCGGCGTGCAGGTCATGGATGATCGCCGTGTCCTGCAGATCCTGGACCCGCGCGCTGACAAGGGCCCCATCGCGCTCCAGCGCGCGCAAGGCCTTCCAGTCGGCTTGTACCGAGGCTGCGAACACCAGGCACCCAAGAGGCAGGACACGAAGCAACAGGCTCTGCAGTGACAGGGAAAACATCGAATCGACAATACCTTCGGGACGCCGGTGCAGCGGCGCGTGGAGTGGACGGGGAAACGAAAAGGCCCGGGAACGATCCCGGGCCTTAGATCACCCTCGGTCTGGCCCTAGAATCAGGGGCCGCTGGGTGCCCGCGTGATGACGCGGAATACATACAGGGTATTCAAACCGTTCGGCGAGGTGACACTGAGTTCGAGCAGGCTGAAACCATCCGGATCGCCCGGATCGATCTCCGCCCCACGGAACGAAATGCCATACGTGTTGTTGCTGGCGGCGTCGCCGGTGGTGCAGGGGACCACGAAACTTCCATTCCCGACAATGGTGCCGGCATCGCCTGCTGCCGAAAACTCGATAGAAGTTTCGGCCGGCATGGGCTGATCGTTGACGTCACGCACGACAACCGAAAAACCGAACGATCCGTTCGAATTGATCGTGATGGTTCTGGCCTGGGGATTGTACTCGCCGCCGGAAACGAAAACCTCGCTGACCGGGTCGATGACGGGCGAAGACCCCGACATGATGATGGTCAGACTGTCACGGACGTGCAGCGTGGTTGGCGCCGGGCACCTGATGTTGCCGGGAATCCCCAGGTCACACAGCAGGCCGTTGAAGATGCCGTCCGGGGCGTCGAACTGGTTGTTCTGCGGCGATTCCACCGACCCGAAGTCGAAAAACGGCTCGACGTGGGACTGCGTGTCGCGCTCGCCGTCCTCGTCCACATCCACCCACGCCTCGGACAGATCGGTGAAGCCTTCAGACTGATCGAACAGGCCGTCGCTATCACCGTCGATAAAGGTCTCCTCGCCGATCGAAAACGCCAGGATCGTGCTGCGACCGGCCCGTGAAGCCCCATTGGGAGAACCATTCGCGCAGGCCGCGTCGGTGTTGACGTCGAAGATCGCCTGGCAATTGTTGTAGGCGATCGGCCGCGGATTCTGGCTCACCCAGTTGACGGTGCAGGCGCCCCCCTGGGTCACGCAACTGCTCTGGATAGAGCCGCCTTCGGTGGTGAAATTGACCGCGGTGCCGTCGGGCACCGGATTGTTGTAGCGATCCGCCGCGCGCAGGGTGACCGCCACGGTCTCCCCATCCCGGGTCAGACCTTCGACATTGAGACACTCGGCCGACAGCGAAAAGCTGTCCTGATCCGGAATGCCGGTGCTGATGGTCAGCTGTTCGGACTGGCTGGTGATGGTGTTCCCGTCGCGCACGGCCCTGGCCGTCACACGCACCGGCGTGGCCACGGTGCCGGACCGCACCACGGTCTGCACCACACCCTGACCATTGGTAACACCTTGAAGCGGCTCAAGTCCGATCCCGCCCAGGGTCGTGTTGAGCTGGAAATTCACGGTCTGGTTGGCGATGGGCCCGCCGACCGAATCACGCACGCGAAAGCGCACGGTGGATGTTTCCTGCTGGCCGCTGCCGCGCAGGCCGATGATGATCGGATCGGCCGACACGAACTCGATCGAGCCCAGATCCGCCGGCAGCACCTCGATATTGGCCTGTGCGCTGATCGGCACGCCGTTGATCACGGCCCGTGCACGCAGAGTGTCGATTCCATCACAGCCGAGCGC
>JAJFJX010000281.1 GCA_021773655.1 Panacagrimonas sp. | reverse complement strand
CGTGCCTTCGATGCCAGCGATCCCCAGGGCGGGCTGAATGAATATCCGGTCATCAACGCGCCCTCCCTGTCCGGGAGTTTTGGCCAGTCGCCCCTGTTCTCGCCGAGTGTCTTCAACTTCTTCCGCCCCGACTACGAACGCGCCGGGCCGCTGGCGAACGCCGGACTGGCAGCGCCCGAGTTTCAGATCACCAACGAAAGCACACTGGTGCTGACGGCAAACCTTCTGGAACGCCTGGCCTACGGCTTCATCGACTCCGACGGTATCCCGCGCTACAACCTCAACGGTTTCAACGCCGGGCAACGCAATGGCGTGGAGCTCAGGACAGCCGCCTGGGAGGGATTCTCGGATGATCCTGCAATGCTGATCGACAAGCTCGGCCTTGTGTTCATGCAGGGCAGGATGGGAGCCCAAATGCGGCAGGACCTGATCAATTACATCGAGCAGATTCCCCCCACCGAAACGGCCTACCGGGGAGTGAGGGTGGTCGAAGCCACCAGCGCAATCATCAACTCCCCTCAATACTCAGTGCAGCGCTAGAGGCCAGAACCATGAGCGTCTACGATTTTTCCGGCTCGGGCACCGGCTTGTCGCGCAGGAAGTTCCTGGGTGTCGCCGGCCGGACCCTTGCCTCCACCGGATTGCTGGCCTCCTTCGGCGGCATCGAACGGGCGATGGCCGATGATATGGCCAACACCTCCGGTTACCGCGCCCTGGTCTGCCTGTTCCTGGCAGGAGGAAACAACGGGTTCAACACCGTGGTGCCCGCCGGGGACAGCGGATTCGCCACCTACAGCGCAAGTCGCCGCAATCTGGCATTGGAGCGGAGCACTCTGCTGGGTCTGGACGGCACCGCCAGCGATGGCCAATCCTATGGCCTGCACCCGTCCTGTCCGGAGCTCCGGAGTCTGTTCAACGACGGCAGAATGGCGATCATCAGCAACGTGGGGACGCTGGTTCAGCCCACATCCGTGCTGCAGGCGCGCAACGAGACGGTCGCCTTGCCTACGCACCTGTTTTCGCACATCGACCAGCAAACCGCGTGGTGGACGTCGATTGCCGATGGGCGCGCCCGCCTGGGCTGGGCCGGACGCATGGCGGACTTCTACAACCAGCAGGGCTATGACCCGCGGCTGGCCATGAACATCAGCATCGGCGGTGCCAACTACTGGCAGGAAGGCGCGCGCGCGATCCCTTATTCACTGGGGACCGGCGGGGCGCCGACCTTGAGTGCCTACACCAGCTCGCACTTCCGCAACGGGCGGCGTGCCGAGCTGACGCGCGGGCTGGTGGAGCGCGCCACGACCGACCCGAGCCTGATGGTTCGCGAATTCGCCGCAATCCACAACAACGCGGCGGACAAGGTTTCGCTGGTCAACAGCGCACTGAACGCTGCAGGGCCGCTGCAAACGGAGTTTCCACCCGTCAACAACGATCAGCATCTGGCAGCCCAGTTGCGGCAGGTGGCGCGCTGCATCAAGGCACGCGCGCAGTTGGGCGATTCGCGGCAGATCTTCTATGTCAACCTTGGCGGGTTCGATACCCACAATGATGAACTGTCCCGGCAGCAGGCCCTGCTGGGCATTGTCAGTCAGAACATTGCAAGGTTCTGGGAGGCGATCAACGAGATCGGCGAACAGAACAACGTCACGTTGTTCACGGCTTCTGATTTTGGCCGTGGACTGACGTCCAACGGCGACGGTTCCGACCACGCCTGGGGAAATCACCACTTTGTCGTCGGCGGGGCGGTGCGAGGCGGGTATTACGGAAAAATGCCGAGCCTGGAACTCGATGGTCCGGATGACGTCGGCGCCGGAAGAATCGTTCCGACGCTGTCGACCGACCAGTACGCTGCCACGCTGGCCAACTGGTTCGGCGTGGGCTTCGATGCCCTGCCCGGCATCTTTCCAAATCTGGTCAACTTCTCCACCCGGAATGTCGGATTCATGACCTGAACTCCGGGCGTTGGCGGGCCCGGCGCCTGCCGGAATCCCGTGGATCTCAGCCCGCATCCGGCAGCGTCTTGCCCGGATTCAGGATTCCCGCAGGGTCGAACAGGGTCTTGATGCGACGCATCATCGCCAAGGTCGGGGCGTCGATCTCGCGCGCCACGAAAGCGCGCTTCTCGATCCCGACGCCGTGTTCGCCGGAAAGGCTGCCATCCAGCGCAAGCACCAGGTCGAACAGCGCTGCCAGGCAGGCGTCGATGGCTTCGGCCTGGCGTGCGTCCAGTGGATCGGCCAGCAGATTGACATGCAGGTTGCCGTTGCCCGCGTGCCCGAAGCTGACGATACGCAAGCCGTGATCGCGCGACAGCCGCCCCAGGCCGGTCACCAGTTCCGGCAGGCGGGTCACCGGCACCACCACGTCCTCGTTGACCTTGCGTGGGGCCAGCCGGCGCAGCGAGGGGGACAGCGCCTTGCGCGCCGCCCACAGGTCGGCGGATTCGTCGGAGGTGGTGGCGCGGCGCAGTTCGATCAGGCCCGGAGTGCGCGCCGCATCGGCAACCGCCGCCGTGTCGGCCTCCAGCCCTTCGCCCTGGCCATCGAGGTCGATCAGCAGCAAGGCGCCGGTTGCCGGCGGGATGCCGCAGTCGCGGTAGGCCTGGGCCAGGGCCACTGCGTCGCCGTCGAAGAATTCCAGGGCACAGGGGGTGGCGGGCTGTCCCATGATGCGGATCACGGCTGCGATGGCGCTGTCGACCTCTGCATAGGCCGCCCGCAGCGTACGCTTCTGCTTTGGTGCTGGCAGCAGCTTGAGCGCCGCCTGCGTGATGATCGCCAGTGTGCCCTCGCTGCCCACCAGCAAGCGCGTCAGGTCGTAGCCGACCACACCCTTGGTGGTGTAGCTGCCGCAGCGCAGCCGCT
>JAJFJX010000029.1 GCA_021773655.1 Panacagrimonas sp. | reverse complement strand
CCGGAACCGCATGGTCCAGGCGGAAGGCCAAGTACAGGCCATCGCCATCGCTTCGACCGTCGAATCGATCCCCCGTCTTGATCCAGTTTCGGATCGCCGCATCGGTCATGGTTCCCATATCAATCCTTGTGTACCCGTATTTCTGTACCCGAAGGGCCTCGGGTACACCCAGCGGGTACACACGAAATATGCGCTGCACTGACTCGACGTGCAACGTCTGGACACAAAAAAGCCCGGCTGTACCGGGCTTTCTGTGACTTACTGAGACGGCATGATCCGTCCTGATTATCTATTCGATGTTTTGCACCTGCTCGCGCATCTGCTCCACGGTCACCTTCATGTCCACTGCCAGGCGCGTCAGTTCGGCGTCCTGCGATTTCGACGAGGTGGTGTTGGCTTCGCGATTGAGTTCCTGCATCAGGAAATCCAGGCGCCGCCCCACGGCCTCGTCACGGTCCAGTGCGGCTCGCACTTCCACCAGGTGCGACAGCAGGCGTGACATCTCTTCTTCCACGTCCAGACGCTGCAGGGCAATGACCATCTCCTGTTCCAGGCGTCCGGGGTCGAGTTCGACGCCCAGTTCGCCGGCGCGCTGGCGCAGGCGCTCCATCCCGTGGCCGCGCACCGCGGCGTAGCGCGTCCTGACTGCCGCCACCAGCGCCTCGATCTGGTCGCAGCGCTCGGTCAGGAACAGCTTCAGGCGCTCGCCCTCGCGGCCGCGACTGTCGTTGAATTCGGCAACCACCTCGGCGAAACCGGCCTGGGCGGCGCGCAACAGCGGCGCCATGTCCACGGCGGACTCGCGCAGCACGCCCGGAAACGACAGCAGTCGCAGCGGATCGGCATGGCCGATCGTGCCCCACTCATGTGCCACCTTGGCCAGGGCCTGACTCAGCTCGCGCACCCGTTGGGGGTCCGCTTCGATCGCGCCCTGCGCCCCGGCATCGACGGTGACGCGCAAGGCCGCCTCGACCTTGCCGCGGGAGATGCGCGCCGTCGCGTGCTGGCGCAGCTCGCCTTCGATCCCGCGAAAATCTTCGGGCAGGCGAATGCTCAGGTCCAGGTAGCGATGATTGACGGCGCGCAGCTCCCAGCTCAGGCGGCCGTAGTCGCCCTGGGTCTCGACGCGGGCATAGCCGGTCATGCTTCGGATCATCGGTCGTTGTTTCCAGGTGGTGGTTTGGGCAGGTGAGGATTGGCGCAGGCCGTCGCGGGTGTTTGCGCTGGACCCCGGATCGAGTCCGGGGTTCCTCGGCGCCGGCCTGCGCTCGGTTCAGCGATCCTTCGGATCCAGCGCATCGCGCAGGCCGTCGCCGAGGAAGTTGAAGCAGAACAGGGTCAGGGCGAGGAAGCCGGCGGGGAAGGCCAGGGTCCACGGCGCGGCCTCCATGTCGCGCGCGCCGTCGTTGACCAGGGCTCCCCAGCTCGTGGCCGGTTCCTGTACGCCCAGGCCCAGGAAGCTCAGAAAGGACTCCACCAGGATCACCTGCGGGATGGTCAGGGTGACGTACACCGCCACCACGCCGAGCAGGTTGGGCACGATGTGGCGGCGGATGATGCGGCCATCGGTGACGCCGGCTGCGCGCGCGGCGGTGATGAACTCGCGGTTCCTCAGCGCCAGGGTCTGGCCGCGCACGATGCGCGCCATGTCCAGCCAGTTGATGGCGCCGATGGCGACGAAAATCAGGATCAGGTGACGACCGAACACCACCATCAGCAGGATCACCAGGAACATGAAGGGCATGGCGTAGAGGATGTCCACCGCGCGCATCATGAAGGCGTCGATGCGCCCGCCGAAGTAGCCGGCGATGGCGCCGTAGCTCACCCCGATCAGCAGCGATACGAGCGTCGCCACCACGCCCACCATCAGCGAGATCTGGCCGCCGACCAGGGTGCGCACGAACAGATCCCGGCCGATCTGGTCGGTGCCGAAATAGTGCTGCCCTTCCAGTTGCGGCGGTGCGCGCCAGTCCCCGTCGAAGTCGACGTAGTCGAAGGCCCAGGGACTGAACAGCGGGCCGAACAGCACCAGCACGCTCATCAGCACCAGCACGATCAGCGCCGTCATCGCGGCGCGGTTGGCGAACAGCCGGCGGCGCGCGTCGGCCCACAGACTGCGTCCGCGGGCGGCGGCTTCCAGCGCCTGTTGCGAGCGCTTCACGATTGGCGCACCCGCGGGTCGAGCACGCCGTAGAGCAGGTCGACCAGAAAATTGAAGGCGATGATCAGCACGCCGTAGAACACCACCACGCCCATCACCAGGGTGTAGTCGCGATTCAGCGCGCCCTGCACGAAATAGCGGCCGATGCCGGGCACGCCGAAAATCTGTTCGATCACCACCGAGCCGGTGATGATGCCGGCGGTGGCCGGCCCCAGGTAGGACAGCACCGGCATCAGCGCCGGGCGCAGCGCGTGGCCCAGCACCACCTGCCAGCCGCGCAGGCCCTTGGCGCGCGCGGTGCGGATGTAGTTGGAGGTCAGCACCTCGATCATCGAGCCGCGCATCAGGCGCGCCATGATGGCGACCTGGGGCAGCGCCAGCGCAAGCACCGGCAGGACCATGGAGCGCCAGCCGCCGTCCCAGCCGCCGGCGGGCAGCCAGCCCAGGGTCACCGCGAACAGCAGGATCATCAGCGGCGCCACCACGAACACCGGGATCGACATGCCGGTCATGGCCAGGGTCATCACGGCGTGGTCGGTGAAACGGTTCTGGCGCAACGCGGCGAGGATGCCGGCGCCGCAGCCGAGCACGATCGCCAGCACCATCGCCCCCAGGCCGATGCGCAGCGACACCGGCAGGCCCTGGGCGATCAGCTCGTTGACCGAGAACTCCGCGTACTGGAACGAAGGGCCCAGGTCGCCGCGCGCCAGGCCGCCGAGGTAGCGCGCAAACTGCTGCCACAGGGGCTCGTCCAGGTGGTAGGCCGCTTCGAGCTGGGCGGTGACTTCCGGTGGCAGCACGCGCTCGCTGTCGAACGGCCCGCCGGGCGCGGCGCGCATCATGAAGAAGGCCAGCGCCACCAGCAGCAGCAGGGTGGGCACCGCCGCCAGCAGTCTCAGGAACGCCAGGCGCAGCATGGGATCAGCAGTCTGAATATGTCCGGAGCTTCGCGGCCCGCCCGGTATCCGTCAACGTGGCCATCGACGTCGACGTTCAATCTGCGGGCGGGGCGGCCAGGATGCGCACGTGGCGCGTGGCGTGGTGATCCATCAGGTTGCCCTGCCAGCCCACCACCTCGGGGCGCACCAGTTTGGAGGTGACGTAGAAATAGATCGGGATCACCGGCAGGTCGTCGAGCAGCAGCGCCTCGGCCTGGTGCATCAGCCGGCTGCGGCGCGCAAGATCGGGTTCGATGCTGGCCTGTTCCAGCAGGGCGTCGTATTCGGGGTTGTCGTAGCCGGTGTCGTTGAGGCCGTGCTCGGAATGCAGGATTTCCATGAAGGTGCTGGCATCGTTGTAGTCGCCGAT
>JAJFJX010000280.1 GCA_021773655.1 Panacagrimonas sp. | reverse complement strand
CACGATGCCGTGCTGCAGGCCCGAAGCGGAAGGGGCGGCGTCGTCTGCCATGAATCAGACCGTGTCGGGAGAACGCAGGACGGTCGCCTTCTGGCGCTCCGCATGCTTGAGATCCCGCTGCGCAGGCAGGTTGGCGCGGTGGACCCCCTGCTCGCCGACCACCCAGGATAGCGGACGACGTTCCTTGCCGATCGAGTCCTGCAGCAGGGTCAGCGCCTGCAGGAAGGCCTCCGGGCGCGGCGGGCAGCCGGGAATGTAGACGTCAACGGGCAGGAATTTGTCCACCCCCTGGACCACGGAGTAGATGTCGTACATGCCGCCGGAATTGGCGCAGGAACCCATGCTGATCACCCACTTGGGCTCCAGCATCTGTTCGTAGAGGCGCTGGACCACCGGGGCCATCTTGATGAAGCAGGTTCCGGCAATGACGATCAGGTCGGCCTGACGCGGCGACGCACGGATGACTTCCGAACCGAAGCGCGCCACGTCATGGGTGGGCGTGAACGCTGTGGCCATCTCCACGTAGCAGCAGGAGAGGCCGAAGTTGTAAGGCCAGACCGAATTCTTGCGACCCCAGTTGACCACGCCATGCGCCATCGACTCGAGCTTGCCGAGAAAGATGTTCTTGTGGATCTGCTGCTCCAGCGGGTCCGGCACCTGCTGCCGGCTGTGCATGGGGTAGGTCTGCTTGTTCGGATCGACGCGGGTAAGTGTGTATTCCATGGGCTGGCGATCTTGAGGGCGGGCTTGGAAAGCAGCAGCGGGCGTTGTCTATTGCGGCGGCGCGACCTGTCGCATGGCCTCCCGCTTGCGCCGTCCGTCCGGAGCCCACTCCAGGGCGCCGATCCGCCACAGGTAGGCCAGGCTGGCCAGCAGGATGAAGATGAAGACGCAGGCTTCGATCAGGCCGGGCCAGCCGGACTCGCGCACGCTGATGGCCCAGGCAAACAGGAACACGGCCTCAAGATCGAAGATCACGAAGAACATTGCAACCAGGTAGAACTTGGCCGACAGCCGCATACGCGGTGAACCAGCCCCCACCACCCCGGACTCGAAGGGCTCGTTCTTGGCCCTGCCCCAGGCGCGGCCACCGAGCAGCCACGACAGGCCGAGCATGAGACAGATGATGACGACTACAAGCCAGAGGTAGGCCGCAATGGCCCACGATTCCGCAGACATGGATTCGACTGCCGCCATCGGTCGGTCCCCTTCCCTGGGCAGTGCCGGTCACCCGCGCGCGGCCTGCCCGAATTTGATTGAGCCGAATTATAACGGACTGCGAGGGCTTGGGGGCGTTACTGGTGCGCCCGGAGCCGAGCATGTCTGCCCCCCCCCCGGGAGCCGGGCCCATCTCCCCGGTCCACCGTGGCGCTCACACCAGCGGCGGCTCTGCGCCGCTCCAGGTCCGCATCTCGGCCTCCATCTGTTCGACTGCCTGGGCCGCCTCGGCGGGAGCATCGAAGGTGCCGACATGAAACAGCGCGTCGCCCTCGTGGACCAGAGGCAGGTTGAGCCGTCCGATCACCACCCCCTCGCGATCGGCCCGGACCTCGGTTTCGTTGGCGCCGTAGGGGTCGCCGATCACGCCCAGCGATTGCCCGCCGAGCACGTGATCGCCTAACCCCACGCCGGTGCGCAGGATGCCGCTGCTTGGTGCCCGCACCCAGTGGCTGGAGTGCGCCAGGATCGGCTCCGGAACCCGCAGCGGCGAGGACTCCGGCCGCGGCAGCATGGCCATCTCCCACATCACGTTGTGCACGCCCTGGGCGCCGATGCGGATGGCGGTTTCGTCGAAGCGCAGCGCCTCGCCGGATTCGTACAGGATCACCGGGATGTTCTGCCGGGTGGTGTATTCGCGCAGGGTGCCGGCCGCGGGGCGCGAATCCAGGAACAGTGGGGCGCCAAAAGCCTTGGCCAGGCGCTGGTTGGTGGTGTTGCGCAGGTCGGTGCGAATCTGCGGCAGGTTGGGCCGGTGGATGGCACCGGTGTGCAGATCGACACCGAAGTCGCTGCGCCCAACCACCTCGGTGACGAACAGATGGGCCAGGCGCGCGGCCAGCGATCCGCCCTGGCTGCCGGGGAAACTGCGGTTGAGATCGCGCCGGTCGGGCAGGTAGCGCGACTGGTGGATGAACGCCAGCGTGTTGACGATGGGCACCGCCAGCAGGGTGCCGCACAGGTCCGCCGGGTCGGTCTGGCGCAACACGCGGCGGATGATCTCGACACCGATGATCTCGTCGCCGTGCAGGGCGGCACTGAGGAACATGGTCGGCCCCGGTGCCGCGCCGCGCAGCACGATCACCGGCAGGTCCACCGGTGCGCTGGTGTAGAGACTGGCCACCCGCAGGCTGGCGGTGCCACGCTGCCCTGGGCGCACCACGGTATCGGCGATGCGGATGCCCCGCTGCCGCGCCCCGGCGGGGGCGGGCCTCGACCGCGTTGCCATGCTCAGGCCCGTCGCCGCGGTCGGCGGCGCCCGGGTCGGGTGTTCTTCTCCAGCAACTCGATGATGCGGCCGGCGATGTCGACGCCGGCGGTGGATTCGATGCCGGCCAGCCCCGGCGAGGAATTGACCTCCATCACCACCGGACCGTTCTTGGAGCGCAGGATGTCGACGCCGGCCACGCTCAGGCCCATCAGGCGCGCGGCGCGGGTGGCGGTGGAGCGTTCCTGCGGGGTGATGCGGACCTTGCTCGCGGCGCCACCGCGATGCAGGTTGGAACGGAACTCGCCGATGCGCGCCTGGCGCATCATGCTGGCCACCACGCGGTCGCCGATGACCAGACAGCGGATGTCGGCACCGCGCGCCTCCTCGACGAACTCCTGCACCAGGAAATAGGCGTCCAGCCCGCGGAAGGCATCGATCACCGACTCGGCGGCCTTGTCGGTCTCGCACATCACCACGCCGCGCCCCTGGGTGCCCTGGGTGAGCTTGACCACGCAGGGTGCGCCGCCGACCAGGTTGATCAGGTCGGCGGTGTCGTCGGGCGCGTGCGCAAAGCCGGTCACCGGCATGCCGATGCCTTCGCGCGCCAGCAACTGATGGGCACGCAGCTTGTCGCGCGAGCGTGTGATCGCCACCGACTCGTTGAGGGTGTAGACACCCATCATCTCGAACTGGCGCACCACGGCGGTGCCGTAGAACGTCACGCTGGCACCGATGCGCGGGATCACCGCGTCGAAGCCTTCCAGCTTCTTGCCGCGGTAGTGGATCTCGGGGTGATGCGGTGCGATGTTCATGTAGCAGCGCAGCACGTCGATCACCTTGGCCTCGTGTCCGCGCGCGGTCGCGGCCTCCACCAGCCGGCGGGTGGAGTACAGCCTGCGGTTGCGCGACAGGATGGCAATCTTCACGACCGCCGCTCCAGTTCGCGCTTGCGGATGCGCGGCGAGCGACCCTGCAGATAGCTGCTGGCGGGGTCGACGCGATAACGGTGCGTCAGCGCGGTGCGGCCGAGCAGCAGGCGGAACAGCAGGTTGTCGCGCGCGGTCAGGGTGATCTCGATCGGCCAGCGCTCGCCGCCCAGCGCCACTTCGCTGAGGATCACCGGGCGGAATTCCTGGTGACCGCCGGAGTCGGTCACCCAGCGCTCGTCGATCACCTCGGTCTCGAACCATACCTCGCGATCACTGTGCTGCTGGGGATGGACGCCGAAGCGGACACGGTCGATCGAAGGCCGCTCCACGGCGAAGGCATGCAGGGCAGAGGTGCGGGCACCGGTGTCGATCTTGGCCTTGATATGCGAGATCC
This sequence comes from Panacagrimonas sp., assembly GCA_021773655.1. Classification (GTDB taxonomy): domain Bacteria; phylum Pseudomonadota; class Gammaproteobacteria; order Nevskiales; family Nevskiaceae; genus Panacagrimonas. Next base: position 7,856 of record JAJFJX010000280.1, on the reverse strand, counting down.
CCATCTGCGGCAGCGCCACCCATTCGCGCCAGCCGATGGTCCGGAGGACCGGTGTCGCGATGCGCGGGGAATTCATGCCGGACCTGCGTCTCGCCTGCTGGGGAGGCGTGATGCTAGCAGGCTGCGGGGCCGTGTCGGTGATGGCATTCGTGTCTCAGCGCGAGGGAGCCGCATCGCTGCTGCCGGCCGAGGCAAACATGTAACGCTCGGCATCCCGCCGGCGGCCGAGCAGGAAATGGGTTGCCACTGGTTCGCGCCCCTTGAAACTGATCGGTGCACGCGCCTCGAAGCGGTAATCGTCGAGGAGCAGAGCCTGCATCTGGGTGCTGACATGAATCCGGTCGGGCTCCGAGAACGATTGCAGATGAGCGGCAATGTTCACCGTTTCGCCCCACAGGTCGTAGGAGAACTTGCGCCGGCCGATGACGCCGGCCACCGCCGGACCAGTGTGCAGGCCGATGCGCAGGTGCACCGGCAGACTGCGGTCGGCCCGCACCCGGCGCGCGATCGACTGCATGCGCATTGCCAGATCGGCGACCCGGCGGGCATGGTCCTCGACCGCGAACGGCACGCCGCAGGCCGCCATGTAGGAGTCGCCGATGGTCTTGATCTTCTCCGCTCCGAAACGATCAGCGGCCTCGTCGAACTCCAGGAACAGCTGATCGAGCAGGCCGATCATCTCCTGCGGCGGCAGGGTCTGGGTCAGGCGTCCGAACCCCGCCAGGTCGGCGAACAACAGGCTCACCGCCGGGTGGTAATCCACCACCGCCCCGGCGTTCTGCTTGAGCCTGCGCACCACGCCGGCGGGCAGGATGTTGCGCAGAACCTGATCGGAGTGCTTGCGCTCCTGGTCGAGCAGGCGCCGCTGCACGAAATCGGACACGTGCCCACGGCTGGCCACCAGGTCCATCAGCAGCGCGCCGACCGCGCCGGCCATGGCATTGATCGTCACGTGAAAGGATTCGACGGTGTCGATCCGCATCAACTCGAAACCCAGCAGCACACCGGCCAGCGCGATCGGATAAACGAGCAGCTTGAGACGGCTGGGCAGCGGCGCCAGCACCGAGACACCCATCAGGAACAGCACGTAGACCGAGGCATCGGTGATCAGGCTCTGGCAGACCAGCACGAACCACACGCCCATCGCCGGATAGAACACCACGCTGCCCCAGGAGAGCAGGCGATCACGCAAGGCGCGATCAGCAACCGCCGGGCGCAGGCCGAGCAGGCCCAGGATGCCCAGGGTCAGCGCCAACCGCCACCAGAAGATGCGTTCGTGAGCCGGCTGGGCGGCCCAGTCACCGTCGGCCCAGGTGGCGTAGTCGACCAGCGCGAACAACGGCAGATCGACCAGCAGAACCACCCAGGCCACGCGCTCGGCGCGCTCGGCGCAGTTGGCGTAGGCGGAACTCGCATAGGCGGCGCGATCAGCCCCCTCGATGCGGTCCAGTCCACCCAGGCTGCGCAGCCAGCGGTTGATGGGGCGAATCACGTGTTGTTGTCAGGTCATTGTCGTGCTGACTCTCCCGGCAAGACGATACGACAGAACTACAGCGTCAGACGCCGGATATCCCCCAGAAGTGTGACCAGCGCCACGATGAACCGCGCGGCGTAGGCGCCGTCGATCACCCGGTGATCGTAGGACAGCGACAGCGGCAGCATCAGCCGCGGCGCGAAGGCCTCGCCGTTCCAGACCGGCTTGATGACGCCGCGCGACACCCCGAGGATGCCGACCTCCGGGGCGTTGACGATGGGCGTGAAGTAGCTGCCGCCGATGCCGCCGAGACTGGAGATCGAAAAACAACCGCCGCGCATCTGGTCGGGCTTGAGCTTGCCGTCGCGGGCCAGCCTGGCCAGCTCCGCGGTCTCGGCGGCGAGTTCGACGATGCCCTTGGCCCAGACGTCGCGCACCACTGGCACCACCAGACCGTTCGGCGTGTCGGCAGCGAACCCGATATGGCAGTAGTGCTTGAGAATCAGCGCCTCACCGGAGGGGGCCAGCGAACTTCCGAATTCGGGGAACTGGCGGATCGCCGCGCCCACCGCCTTGATCACGAATGGCAGCAGGGTCAGCTTGACGTCGGCGCCGGCGGACTTGCGGAAGGCTTCCAGCTCGGTGATGTCGGCCTCGTCGTGCTGGGTCACATGCGGCACGTTGAGCCATGACCGGTGCAGGTGGGCCGCCGACAGCTTGCGAATGCGCGCCAGCGGCTTTTCCTCGACAGGGCCGAACTTCGAAAAATCCTGCGCCGGGATCGGCGGAATCCCTGCCGTGGCCGGTGCGGCGCCGGCTGCGGCGCCGGGCGCCGTCATCTGCGCCTTGACGTGCTGCTGCACGTCCTCGATCACCACCCGGCCCTTGGGCCCGGACCCCTTGACCCGGCTCAGATCCACGCCCAGTTCGCGCGCGAACTTGCGTGTGGCCGGGCCAGCGTGGGCGGCCGCGCCGGATGTCGCGGAGGGTGGTGAGGAATGAGAGCTGAGGCGATCGGTTTCGCGCGGCGCCGCATCTGTGGGTGCGGAATCGGCTGGCGTGACAGAGGCTGGCGTGACAGGGGCCGGCTGTTCTGGTCCCGAGGTCTCATCACCGCCCGCCTCACCCCCGTCGCCCGACGACTTTGTCTCCAGCTCGCAGATCGCGTCGCCCTTGGACAACTTGTCGCCGACTTTTGCCTTGAGGCCACGCACCACACCGGCCTGCGGCGCCGGGACTTCCATGGTCGATTTGTCGGACTCCAGCACGATCAGCGCCTGGTCCTGGTCCACCGTGTCGCCCTCGGCAACCAGCAGTTCGATCACCGGCACCTCGGTGAAATCGCCGATGTCGGGAACGGTGACCGGGATACGGGGGGCAGGGGACGAGGCTGGAGGCGTCTGGTGATCGGATTTGCGCGGTGTCACCGCTTCGGGGGCGGAATCGGCTGGGGCGACCTTGGCCGACTGATCCGGCACGGGAGCCTGATCGCCTTGCGCCTCACGCGTCTCACCTTCGGACTCTGCCTCTGCCTCTGCCTCCAGCGCGCAGATCGCGTCGCCCTTGGACACCTTGTCGCCGAGCCCGACCTTGAGGCCACGCACCACACCGGCCTGCGGCGCCGGGACTTCCATGGTCGACTTGTCGGACTCCAGCACGATCAGCGCCTGGTCCTGGTCCACCGTGTCGCCCTCGGCGACCAGCAGTTCGATCACCGGCACGTCCGTGAAATCGCCGATGTCGGGTACTTTGACTTCGATCAGTTTGCCCATGGGGAATAGAGTTCAGACGGTCCAGGGCGCCGGGCGATCGGGCCGGATACCGTACAGGCGGATCGCCTGCGACACACGCTCTGCGGGCACCAGGTCCTGGTCGGCCAGTGCACGCAGCGCCTTGACGGCGATCCAGCGGCGGTCCACCTCGAAGAAATCCCGCAATGCCGGTCGGTTGTCGGAACGGCCGAAGCCGTCGGTGCCCAGCGTGTGGAACGGCGCCTTGAGATAGGGCCGCAGTTGCTCGGTGTAGGCGCGGACCCAGTCGGTGCTGGCGATGATCGGCCCGGTCATGCCGCCCAGGCACTCCTGAACGTAGGGCGTGCGCGCCTCGGCCTTGGGATGCAGCAGGTTCCAGCGCTCGCACTGGCGCCCGTCGCGGGCCAGTTCGTTGACGCTGGGCACGCTCCAGACATCGCTGGTCACGCCCCAGTCGGCCTTGAGGATCTCCGAGGCGGCGAGCACCTCGCGGAAGATCGAGCCCGAACCGAGCAACTGCACGTGGGCCTTGGCCGGCGCCTCTTCGGACTTGAACAGGTACATGCCGCGCACGATGCCGCTTTCGCAGCCGGCGGGCATCGCCGGATGGGCGTGGTTTTCGTTGTAGATGGTCAGGTAGTAGTAGTTGTCCTTGTGCTCCTGGACCATCTCTTTCATGCCGTGCTGGATGATCACGGCCAGCTCGTAGGCGTAGGCGGGGTCGTAGGCCTTGCAGTTGGGAATCAGCGCGGCCATCACGTGGCTGTGCCCGTCCTCGTGCTGCAGGCCCTCGCCGTTGATGGTCGTGCGCCCGGCAGTCGCGCCCATGAGAAACCCGCGTGCGCGCATGTCGCCGGCCGCCCAGCACAGGTCCATCACGCGCTGGAAGCCGAACATCGAATAGAACGTGTAGAACGGGATCAGCGCGGTGCCGTGGTTGGCGTAGGACGTGCCGGCAGCGATGAAACTGGACATCGCGCCGGCCTCGGTGATGCCTTCCTCCAGGATCTGACCCTTGATGTCCTCACGATAGAAGGCGAGCTGGTCGGCATCCTCGGGCTTGTACTTCTGGCCCACCACCGAATAGATGCCCTGGCTGCGGAACATCGCCTCCATGCCGAAGGTGCGGCCTTCGTCCGGGATGATCGGCACCACCCGCGGGCCGCAGCCCTTGTCGCGCAGCAGTGTCTGGAGAAACTGCACGAACGCCATGGTGGTGCTGATCTCGCGCTCGCCGCTGCCATCGAGCAGGCGCTGGAAACTGCCCAGCGCGGGCACCTCCAGGGTTTCCTCCTGCACCCTGCGCACCGGCAGGCAACCGCCGAGGGCTTCGCGCCGCTGCCTGAGATACTGGATCTCCGGGGAATCGTCGGCCGGCTTGTAGAACGGCAGCGACTCCAGTTGCTCGTCGGGCACCGGAATCCGGAAGCGGTCGCGGAATTTCTTCAGCGCCTCCAGCCCCATCTTCTTCTGCTGGTGAGTGATGTTCTGGCCTTCGCCAGCCTCGCCCATGCCGTAGCCCTTGACCGTCTTGGCCAGGATCACGGTCGGGTTGCCGGTGTGCCTGGAGGCGGCGGCGTAGGCGGCGTAGACCTTGTGCGGATCGTGGCCCCCGCGGTTGAGCTGGGCGATCTCGTCGTCGCTCATGGTCGCCACCAGCTTGAGGGCCTCGGGATCCTTGCCGAAGAAATTCTCGCGCGTGTATTTGCCGCCCTTGGCCTTGCAACTCTGGTATTCGCCGTCGACAGTGTCGTTCATCACCCGCAGCAGATGCCCGTCCTTGTCGCGCGCCAGCAGGCCGTCCCAGGCGCCGCCCCAGATCAGCTTGATGACGTTCCAGCCGGAGCCGCGAAACATGCCCTCCAGCTCCTGGATGATCTTGCCGTTGCCGCGTACCGGACCGTCGAGGCGCTGCAGATTGCAGTTGACCACGAACACCAGGTTGTCGAGCTTCTCGCGCTCGGCGATGTCGATGGCGCCCAGCGACTCGGGCTCGTCCATCTCGCCGTCACCGCAGAAACACCAGACCTTGCGCCCGGTCATGTCCTTGATGCCGCGGTTGTGCAGGTACTTCATCAAGCGCGCCTGGTAGATCGCCATGATCGGACCCAGGCCCATGCTCACGGTGGCGAACTGCCAGAAGTCCGGCATCAGCCACGGATGCGGGTAGCTCGACAGACCCGGCTCCAGGGCCTCCATGCGGAAGCGGTCGAGCTGCTGCTCGCTCAGACGCCCTTCGAGGAAAGCGCGCGCGTAGATGCCCGGCGTGACGTGGCCCTGGATGTAGATCAGGTCCTGGCCCTGCGGATGCTCCGGCCCTTTCCAGAAGTGATTGAACCCGACGTCGTAGAGCGTGGCGCTGGACGCGAAACTGGCGATGTGCCCGCCGATGCCGGCGTGCTCCTTGTTGGCGTTGACAATCAGTGCCAGCGCGTTCCAGCGGATGTAGCTGCGCAGCTTCCATTCCAGCTCGTGGTCGCCCGGCGAGCGTGCCTCCAGATGCGGCGGGATGGTGTTGACGTAGGCCGTGTTGGGCGAAAACGGGATATAGGCACCGGACAGGCGCGCCTTTTCGATCAGGGTCTCCAGCAGGTAGTGCGCGCGCTCGGGACCTTCGCGCTCGAGCACCGTCTGCAGGGCATCGATCCATTCGGCGGTCTCGACGGGGTCGAGATCATGTGGCGCTGCGGTCATTGACACTCCCGGAATTCAAGTCGTCATGGTAACGGACGCTGCGCCAACGCGTCATGCGCGGAGGCCCTGCACGCGCCTCCAACCGCCATGATGCGCCGGGCACGGCGGCCTCACGTATCAGCGCGGCAGGACACCCTGCAACCAACGGCGCCCGCGCGTCCTCAGGTCGCCTGCGCAGGGACCGCAGCCATGGGTGGCGCGGTTCGCGATTGGTGCCGGGCGTGCAGGCTGGCCACGGCATACAACACTATCGCGCTGCCCAGCAGCACCACCCCGTCGGGAACCAGGGTATCCGAATGTCGGTCGGCCGGGCCCAGCCAGACCAGCGCCACCAGACAGCACACCAGGTGGGCGCTGAACACCCACAGCGACGCCCGCCCCAGACAGACCAGCGGCGCCCATGCCAGATGCCGCGTCAGCCAGGGCCCGGCAGCGGCGATCAGCAGGGTCACAGTGAACAGGTTGAGCAGGCGCAGGGGACCCAGGTTCCACTTGGCCACTGCACGGTTGAGATGGACCGACCATTCGCCCGGGCCGAAGGGCGCGTAGCCGCCACTGTGCCGCCAGGCCACGAACGCCAGCGCCAGCACCACCAGCAGCCCGATCAGCCGCGGCGTGACCTGCAGCCGCTGTGGCGCTCCCTGCATCCGGGCCGTCCCCAGCCACAGCCCGACCATCCACAGCATCTGCCAGGCGAATGGGTTGAAGGCGCCGGTAGCGTGGATGGGCAATCGCCAGCCGGTCAGGCTCAACACGGCCTCGTGGAATCCGACGCGCAGGCCCGCCCACGACGCCACCCAGATCAGCACGCTGAGGGCCAGCGGCACCGTCCATCCATGGCGCATCACATGCCCCAGCACCCAGGGTGTGAGCAACAGGAACATCACGTACATCGGCAGGATGTCGAACAGCGCCGGCTGGTAGATCAGCAGCAGCGCAGCGGTCACCGCCATCAGCGGATCCTGCAGATAAACCGTGAACATCGAGGTGATGGCGCCTTCCTGCCGCGCCACCCCGATCGCCAGAATCACCGAGGCGCCGAAGGCCAGCAGCGCAAGGTGGTGCCGGTAGACCTTTGCGGCGCGCGCCCACAGCGCCCGTCGCATGGCGGCCTGACCCTGATCCAGACCGCGGCGCAGGTAGACCTGTCCGGCAATGAAGGCCGACAGCATGACGAAGCCTTCGGCGGCGGAGACGTATCCCAGCGGCTGACCTAGCCAGACGCTGAACGCCGTCGGCAGATGGCTGACCGTCATCAGCACCAGCAGCAGGCCGCGCAGCGCGTCCAGACCGTCGTTGCGTTTCACGCTGGCGCTGGCGGCAGGGTTCATGGGCATTTGGAGCATCGCGCGCGGGCGCAAGGCCGGATCGGGGGGTCTGATGCTGATTACGGCCCAAGGCCATGAAGGGCCACTGAATCGCGCCCACCACCCGCGCGGCGATCACCTCGACCTCCCCGGAATGGAGTGCCGCTGCGGAATTCAGTGCAGGTCGTGTTCGATCATCCATGCCTCGACCTGCTGCAGCAGACCGGGAATGCGCGGATCGTCCTCGCCGCGCAAGTGCCCGCCGGTCGCGGACGTGAAGCTGAACTGCGCCTGGGACTGCTCGAAGGCCTCGCGCAGGTTGGCGGTGGCGGCCCGCGGCAGGCGATGGTCATCGGTGGCCGAGAGCATCCAGGCGCGCTGGTCACCGTCGAGTTGCGAGGCGAGGTCGTCGACCGAGGGAATGCGCGCGTACCAGTTGAGCAGGCGCCCCAGCAGCCGCGCCGGCAACCAGACCCAGTCGCCGCGATCCTTCGACCAGCGCCGCCCGAACTGGTGGGCGATCACCGCATCGACGCTGCCGAATCCGTGAATCACTGCCAGGCCGGGGATGTCGTGCTCGGCCGCGGCGATCACCGCGAACGGTGCTCCCAGGCTGACCCCGACGATGGT
>JAJFJX010000279.1 GCA_021773655.1 Panacagrimonas sp. | reverse complement strand
ACCTTTGCCGCTTTCGAGGAGGCCGGCCTGACGCCCGAGGGGCTGCGCGATACCGGCCGGCGCTTCCTGGAACACATCCTGTCGCGCGGTGGCTCGCGCCAGGCCGCCGAACTGTTCCGCGCCTTCCGCGGCCGTGAGCCGAACATCGAGGCGCTGCTGCGGCACAACGGCCTGGTGCAGGCGCCGGGCGAGGTGGCTGCCTGATGGACCTGCCGAGCCTGCCGGCAGCGCCGGGATGCCGGGCGTGAGCGACACCTCCGCTCCCGCTCCCGCTCCCGCTCCCGCGCCGGGCGCGTTTCCGCTGCGCCGCAACGTCGCCGGCCTCGACGCGGACTTCGACCTGCTGGTCATCGGCGGCGGCATCTATGGCGCCTGGACCGCCTACGACGCGGCGCTGCGCGGCCTGAAAGTTGCGCTGATCGAGAAGCTGGACTGGGCCAGCGGCACCTCGTCGGCGTCCAGCAAGCTGATCCATGGCGGCCTGCGCTACCTCGAACACTACGAGTTCTCGCTGGTGCGTCACGCGCTGCGCGAACGTCGCCTGCTGACCCGGCTGGCGCCGCATCTGGTGCGGCCGCTGGATTTCATCCTGCCGGTGTGGAAGGGCCCGCGCGCCAGCCCGCTGATGCTATCGGCCGGCCTGACGCTGTACGACGCCCTGGCTTTCGGCAGCGGGCCGGTCAAGCCGCACAAGCGGTTCAACCCGCGCAGCCTGCTCAAGCTCTATCCCTACGTCGATCCGGACAATCTGGTCAGCGGCTTCCGCTACGGCGACTGCCAGGAGGACGACGCCCGCATGACCATGACCGTGGTCGCCGCCGCCCAGAGCGCCGGCGCGGTCTGCGTCAACCGCGTGCAGGCCGAGGCGCTGCTGCGCGACAAGGCCGGCATTCGCGGAGCGCGAGTGCGCGACGTGCACGGTGGCGCAGTGTTCGAGGTGCGAGCGCGCTGTGTGGTCAACTCGGCCGGGCCCTGGGCACGCTCGCTGCTGGGGCCGGACGCGCCCCGGGTCAAGCTGGTCAAGGGCACCCACCTGCTGCTGCCGGCGATCCAGGGGTGCACCGAGGCCTTCCTGCTCACGGCCAGGGACGGGCGCGTGTTCTTCGTCATTCCCTGGTACGGCCGTACCCTCGTCGGCACTACCGAATCCGAGGTGCAGAGCCCGGACGATGCGCAACCCACCGATGAGGAAACCCACTACCTGATCGACGGCGTGCGTCGGGGCCTGCCCGGCCTGGGCTGGACCGAGGCCGATGTCATCGCGCGCTATTCCGGCGTGCGCACCTTGCAGGCCGAGGACGCTTCCAGCCTGTCGGCGGTGTCGCGCGAGTTCGACATCGTGGAGCCGGAGCCGCGCCTGGTACTGCCCATCGGCGGCAAGTACACCACCTCGCGCTGCGACGCGGCACAGATCGTTGATCGTGTGCAGCGCGCCCTGGGGCAGAAGAAGATCCGGTCGCTGACCGGCCTCAAGCGTCTGCCCGGCGCGCCGCGCGAGGATTTCGACATCTGGCTGCCACTGGCTGCCAAGCGCCTGACGGCATCCGGCCTGGACGGCGTGGCTGCGAGTTTCGTTGCGCACCGGCAGGGCACGCGTATCGAGGACGTGCTGGCGCTGATCGCGGGCGACCCGACCCTGGCCGGGCGCGTGCACGAGGACGCGCCCTTCGTGCGCGCCGAGGTGGTGCTGGCGTTCCGTGACGAAATGGCGCTGACCGCCGATGACGCGCTGCGCCGGCGCATGCCACTGGCCCTGCTGGCCGCCGACCTCGACGCGGCGCGAGCCGACGCCGAGCGCCTGCGCAACGCATGAGACTCAGGCCCGAGCAGCTCGCCCAACATCTCGGCCAGGGGCTGCTTCCGATCTACGTGGTGGCAGGCGAGGAGCCCCTGCTGATCGAGGAATCTCTGGACGCGATCCGCGCCCGCGCCCGCCAGGACGGCTATACCGAACGCGAGGTCCACGAGGTCGAGCGCGGCTTCGACTGGAGCCGGCTGCTGGGGTCCTGCGCCAGCCTGTCGCTGTTCGCCTCGCGCAAGATCGTGGAACTGCGTCTGCCCAAGGGTCCCAACCCGGGGCGTGGCCGGGCGGCGGACGAGTCCGACGACGACGGCGAGGACGCAGGCGCGGGTGCGGCACAGAAGGTCGATGGCGCCCGGCTGCTGGCCGAGCTGGCCCGGCGTCCGCCGCAGGACGTGCTGCTGCTGCTCAGCACCGGCAAGCTCGACCACCGTCAGCAGCAGGCGGCCTGGTACGTGGCCATGGAGAGCGCCGGTGCGGCGGTCTACGCCGCGCCGATCACACTGGAACGCTGGCCGGCCTGGGTGGCCCAGCGTCTGCGCGCAGCCGGGGTCGATGCCGATCAGGAAGCCGTGCAGCTGCTGGCCGAGCGCACCGAAGGCAACGCGCTGGCGGCGCAACAGGACATCGAGAAACTGGCCCTGCTGTATCCGCAGACAGCGGTGGGGGTCGAACAGGTGCGCATCGGGGTGGCCGACAGCGCGCGCTTCGACGCCTTCGACCTCGGTGACCGCATGCTTGGCGGCGATGCCGCCGGGGCCGTGCGAACCCTGTCCCGGCTGCGCGAAGAGGGCCTGGACGTTCTGGCTGTGCTCGGTCCGCTGACCTGGGTGCTGCGCCAGTGGGCGCAGGCGCAGGCGCAGTTCGCGCGTCATGGCGACGTGCAGCGCGCCTGCAGCGAGGCCCGCATCGCGCGCGCCCGCATGACGGCATTCGCCGCTGCGCTGCCGCGGGTGCGTGCCACCCAGATCTACGGCTGGCTGCGCCAGGCAAACACGGTCGACCGGCTTGCCAAGTCGACCGGCGGCAAGGAGCAAGCCTGGGAGGAGTTGCTAACATGGGTCGCAGCGGCCGCCGGACGCCGCATCGTCAGACCCTCTGCATGAACACCAACGCGGCAAAGACTCCCCATACCAGCCAGGATCACATCGCCGCCTACATGCGCGAGAAGGGCCAGCGTGCCCGCGTTGCCAGCCGCGCCATCGCGCGTGCCGACACCGGCCTCAAGAACGCCTGCCTGTTCCTGCTGGCGCAGATCCTGCGCGACGAATCCGACACCCTGCTGGCCGCCAACGAGCGCGACGTGCGCGCCGGCAGGGCGGCGCAGCTGGATGAGGCCCTGCTCGACCGCCTGGAGCTCAATGCCGACCGCATCCAGGCGATGGCCGACGGCGTGCGCGAGATCGCCAACCTGCCGGACCCGGTGGGTGAGCTGACCGACATGCGCCTGCGGCCCTCCGGCATCCAGGTCGGCCGCATGCGGGTGCCGCTGGGCGTGGTCGGCATCATCTACGAGTCGCGTCCCAACGTGACCGCGGATGCCGCCAGCCTGTCGCTCAAGTCCGGCAACGCCTGCATCCTGCGCGGCGGATCGGAGGCCATGCATTCCAACCTGGCCATCGCGCGCTGCATCCGGCGTGCGCTGCGTGATGCCGGGCTGCCGGAGGATGCGGTGCAGGTGCTGGACATCAGCGACCGCCGCACCGTCGCCGAACTGGTGAGCATGCCCGAGTTTGTCGACGTGGTGATCCCGCGCGGCGGCAAGGGTCTGGTGGCGGCCGTGTGCGACCACGCACGCGTGCCGGTGATCAAGCATCTGGACGGCGTCTGCCACGTGTTCATCGACCGCGACGCCGACTTCGAAAAGGCGGTGTCGGTGGCGGTCAATGCCAAGACGCAGCGCTACGGCACCTGCAACACCATGGAGACGCTGCTGGTCGACGAGCCGGTCGCGGACCGGGTGCTGCCGGAACTGGGCCGCATGTTCAGCGAGGCCGGCGTGGAACTGCGCGGCTGCGAGCGCACCTGCGCCATCCTCGACGAGGCGCTGCCGGCGACCGAGGTCGACTGGTCGACCGAGTACCTGGCGCCGGTGCTGGCGGTGAGGGTCGTCGACGGTCTCGACGAGGCCATCGACCACATCGCCCGCTACGGTTCTGCCCACACCGATGCCATCGTCACCGAGAACTACACCCGCGCGCGGCGCTTCCTGCGCGAGGTCGATTCATCCTCGGTGATGGTCAATGCCTCGACCCGCTTCGCAGACGGCTACGAATACGGCCTGGGCGCCGAGATCGGCATCAGCACCGACAAGTTCCACGCCCGCGGCCCGGTGGGCCTGGAGGGCCTGACCTCGCAGAAGTGGATCGTCCTCGGCGACGGGAATGTGCGTTGACTGCCGGAAATCGGGAACGGGGAATCGAGAATCGGTGAGCGCTCGATTCCCGCCTCGAACACCTGTCGATCACCCATTCCAGATGCTCGCCGAATGACAGCCATCGGTGTCTTCGGCGGTACCTTCGCGCCCATCCACAACGGGCATCTGCGGTTGGCCCTGGAATTGCGAGAGCGGCTGCGACTCGAGCGCGTGCACCTGATTCCGGCGGGCGAGCCGCCGCACCGTGATCGCCCGCGGGTGCCGGCACGGCGGCGCCTGGACTGGGTGCGCCTGGCCTGCGCCGGCGAGCCGGGCCTGGTCGCCGATGCGTGCGAAGTCGAGCGCGGCGGGCGCAGTTACACCGTCGATACCCTGAGCAGCCTGCGCCGGGCACACCCCGAGACCTCGCTGGTGCTGCTGCTGGGTGACGATGCCGCCAATCACTTCCATACCTGGCACCGCTGGCGGGAGATTCCCGGCCTGGCCCATCTGGTGTTTGCCGAGCGACCCTACGAGCCCGCCGCGCCAGAGCCAGAACTGCAGACCATGATGCGCGCGCGGCGGGCCGGCAGTGCCGATGCGCTGCACGCGCGGCCGGCCGGCCTGTTCATGAGCACGCATCTGCCGCCGCTGGCCATCTCGTCCACCCGCGTGCGTGGCCTGCTGGCCGCGCGGCGCTCGGTCCGCGGTCTGGTGCCGCAGGCCGTCATCGACGCCTTCACCCCCGAGGATCTTGAAAACCTGACCCATGACGAAGACCCCGCAACCGACTGATCCCCAGGTGCCCGAGGCGACTGCCGCCGACCTGCCCGCATCGACCGATCCGGTCGTGCAACTGGCGCTTACGGCGCTCGAAGAACTCAAGGCAAAGGACACCACCCTGCTGGACGTCCGTGGCCTGACCAGCATGACCGATGCCATGGTCATCAGCACCGGCACCTCGAACCGCCACGTCAAGGCCCTCGCGCAGGCGGTGGCGGAGAAATGCAAGCACGGTGGATTCCGGGTACTGGGCGTCGAGGGCCTGGACGAGTCCGAGTGGGTGCTGGTGGACCTGGGCGACGCGGTGATCCACGTCATGCAGGCCCAGGCGCGCGCGTTCTACCAGCTTGAAAAGCTCTGGGACATGCGCGAGGCGCGGACTGCCGAGCGCTCGTGAGGCTGCGCCTGCTGACCCTCGGCACGCGCATGCCGGCCTGGGTGCAGGCGGGGTTCGAGGACTACGCCGGGCGGCTGCCGCGCGAACTGCGGCTGGAACTGGTGGAGCTGCCCCTGGCAGTGCGCGGCCGGCGACCGGACATCGCCCGCGCCCGTGAAGACGAGGGCCGGCGCCTGATGGATCGCGCACGCGACCTGCGCCGCGTGGTGCTGGACGAGAACGGCTCAGGCTGGAGCAGTCGCGAACTGGCGGCCCGGCTCGAGCGTTGGATGCAGGATGGACGTGACGTGGCGCTGCTGGTGGGCGGTCCGGACGGGCACGGCGCCGCGGTGCTGCAGGACGCCGAGGATCGCTGGTCGCTGTCGCCGCTGACGCTGCCGCACGCCCTGGTGCGCGTGCTGATCGCCGAGCAGATCTATCGGGCCTGGAGTCAACTGGCCCATCATCCCTACCATCGCGCCTGATCGGGCGTCCGGCCGCACGGGAGGGCGTTCGCGGTCGGGCCAGATCGCCGGTGCGTTGCGGTATGGGCGCGCGATGAGCGCCGGTCGCCTCGGGGAGTCAGGACTCGGGGTGCATCGCGCCGCAAGGCGGCAGGCGGGGTCGAATCAGGGGCGCCGCAGGCAGGCGCGCAACTGCGGGATGGCGCCGAGGACTTCGGTGAAGACAAAGAACCACAGGATCGGCGGCGCTCCGGCCCCGAGGATGTAGCCGACCAGCAGCAGCGCCACCAGCAGCCGGCCGATGCCGTCGACCAGCGCCATCATCCCTACCGGGTTCAGCAGCCGAGCCGCCACCCAGACGCCCACCATCACCCCGGACAGATTGACGAAGAACATCTGCAAGGTCCCGAACACGGGCGCCTGGTCCTCATGGCCGAGCAGGCCGTTGAACCAGTACAGCGCGCCCAGGAACAGCGTGGCGGTCCACGGCAGCGCCAGCGCCAGCACCCCGGAATCGACCATCGCCCAGAAGCGAACGGTGGCCGGGCTGACGTGCTGGAATCGCGCGGACAGGGGCATGCGGCGGGCAGGTGCTGGATCGTGGACGCGGCGAGCCTGACAATCCGCGACCCTTTCGTCCATCGCCGTTCATTGACCGTGCAATTCCAGTTGATCGCCACCGATGGTGCGGCCCGCCGCGGGCGGCTGATGTTTGCCCGAGGCGCCGTCGAGACACCGGCATTCATGCCAGTGGGGACCTACGGCACGGTCAAGAGCCTGACCCCGGCCGAGGTGCGCGACAGCGGCGCGCAGATCCTGCTCGGCAACACCTTCCACCTGATGCTGCGTCCCGGCGCCGAGGCCATGCGCCGTTTCGGCGGGCTGCACCGGTTCATGGACTGGGAGGGTCCGATCCTCACCGACTCCGGGGGCTTCCAGGTGTGGAGCCTGTCGGGTCTGCGCAAGATCAGCGAAGAGGGCGTGAAGTTCGCGTCGCCGATCAACGGTGATCGCGTGTTCCTGAGTCCGGAGCGCGCCATCGAGGTGCAGCACGCGCTGGGCAGCGACATCGTCATGCAGTTCGACGAATGCACGCCGCATCCGGCGACCGACCTGCAGGCGCGCGAGTCGATGGAGATGAGCGCACGCTGGGGCGCGCGGTGCAAGACAGCGCATGAAGCACTGCAGGCGAGCGGCCCGCGGCCCCAGCCCCCTGCGCTGGGCGGGCAGGGAGCGCCGCCGGCGGCGCCTGAAACCCCCGCCGCACTGTTCGGCATCGTGCAGGGCGGCATGCTCGCAACACTGCGCCGAGAGTCGCTGCAGCGCCTGACCGAGATCGGCTTCGACGGCTATGCCCTGGGAGGATTGTCGGTGGGCGAAACCGAGGCCGAGCGCCTGCACGTGCTCGACGCCATCGGACCGCACCTGCCGCAACAGCGGCCGCACTATCTGATGGGCGTGGGCACGCCGCGCGACCTGGTGCAGGCGGTGGCGCGTGGCATCGACATGTTCGATTGCGTCATGCCCACCCGCAACGCCCGCAACGGGCACCTGTTCACCAGCACCGGCGTGGTCAAGATCCGAAATGCGCAGTTTCGCCAGGACACCGGGCCACTGGACCCGGACTGCACCTGCCACACCTGCTCGCGCTACTCGCGGGCCTATCTGCATCACCTGGAGCGCTGCAACGAAATGCTCGGCCCGCGCCTCAACACGATCCACAACCTGCACTACTACCAGGGCGTGATGCAGCGCATCCGCCGGGCGATCCAGGAGGGCCGCTACGCCGCGTTCGCGCGGGAGTTCCTGGCCGGCCCGGAGGGTGCATCCCGAAAAACCGGCTAGCATCCGGCCGATCTCCCGAACGACACTCCGTCCATGCGCTGGAAGCAGGCCCGCCGCAGCGAGAATCTCGTCGATCTGCGTCGCGGCGGTGGCGGCGGCAGGTCGCGCGGTCGCGGACCCCGTGGCGGAATGGGCCTGGTCGGCATCGCGATCGTGGTGCTGCTCGCCCTGGTGCTGGGCCGCGATCCGATGGAACTGCTCGGCTTGCTGGACAGCGTGCAGGGGCCGGCCACCGGCACCCCGCAGGGCGCGCCGCCGGCCGACGACGAAACGGCCGACTTCATCGCCCGCATCCAGGGCGAGACCGAGGACGTGTGGACACCGATCTTCGCGGCGCAGGGCCTGCAGTACGAGCAGCCGCACCTGGTGCTGTTCTCCGGACAGGTGCGCAGCGCCTGCGGCAGTGCCAGCGCCGCGGTCGGGCCGTTCTACTGCCCGGCAGACCGGCGCATCTATCTGGATACGAGCTTCTTCAAGGCCATGGAGCAACGGCTCGGCGGCGGCGGTGACTTCGCCTATGCCTACGTCATCGCCCACGAGGTCGGCCATCACGTGCAGACCCTGCTCGGAGTC
>JAJFJX010000278.1 GCA_021773655.1 Panacagrimonas sp. | reverse complement strand
ACAGCCAGCCGCCGGGCATTCGCAAGAACCTGGCGCGCGGCAAGCCGCTGCCGCCGGGCCTGGCACGGCGCGTGGTGCCAGGTCCGCTGCTGGCGGATTTGCCGCGCTATCCAGGCTACGAGTGGCAGGTGGTGGGTTCTGATCTGGTGCTGATTTCCATCGCCACCGCGGTCATTGCCGATGTGCTGCTGGGTGTGTTCGACTGACGCTGCCGTAGCCGCAGCCGTATTCGCGCCGTTGCGAATCCGTTCCGGGAATCAGCGCTCGAACGACAGCAACTGCATGCGCACCTTTCCGCCGACGATCTGCGGGGTGTCGAGTTTTTCCGTTCGCTCCAGCATCACCAGTCCGACCCCAGGCGCGTACCACTCGGTTTGCGTGACCGGCACTTCCGAAGCGCCGATGCGGGCGTCGGCCAGCACGTTGAGGACGCCCTGGCCGTCCAGGCGCAGGCAGTTCTCGAAGCGCCCGGCCGGCACGTCCACCACCGCGTCCAGCGAGGCCACGGTCATCTTCAGCTCGATGCGCTTGGAATCGTCGTGCGAGAAGCGCTCGCGGAACGGTTCCACCCGTTCGAGGATGTAGGGCCGGGTCTCCAGCTCCCACCACTGGCCCAGTGTCGGCGGCAGGATCAGCAGCGTCGTCGGATCGGCCTGCAGGCGGGGTTGGCGGTCGATGGCGGTGCGCACGCCGCTGCGCAGCAGCCGGTCGTCGACGCGCTCCAGCCAGTACTCGTTGCCGTCGCTGGCCAGGCGGCGATGGTACCGGCGGCCCTCGCGCTCGGCCGGGCCGAGGTTGCGCATGGCGAGTCGGCGCGTGCTGTCGGTGACGCGGTTTTGCTCGTGAACGAGGTAATCCCAGCGCAGGCCGGTGTCGAGCGGGAAGTAGTCGTCGGGCGCCGGGTCGGGGCCGCAGGCCGCCAGCGCCAGCAGCAGTCCCGGCGTCAGCAGGACGCGCAGCAGTTGCAGGGTCATGGGTGTGCTCACTTTTCCGGCAACGCAGGGCTGGGCAGGTTGCCCAGCTCGAACTGTTGGTCGTCTTCCTCGCGTCGCAGGGTGCCCGCCATCGGGATCTGCCCGTCGGCGTCGGGCTTGCGTCGGCCGACCTGGGGCATGCCGTTGCGCAGACGCATCTGGGCTTCCTGTACCTCGGAGTGCAGGGACTTGAGGTAGGGCACGCGATAGGCGCGGGGCTTGGCGATCGGGCCTTCCTCGTCACGCAGTTCGGTCAGCCACAGGTAGATCGAACCCGGCTCGGCTTTCTCCACATCCGGTTCGGTGATGCTCGCGGCGTGGAACAGGAAGCGGTCGGGCAACACCGCGCGTGCGGGCCAGCCGGCCAGGTCCTGCCACAGCAGCCAGCTGCCGAAGTAGGCGCCGCTGAACAGGAGCACCAGCCCGGCGCGCGCCGGCCAGGGTAGGCGGCCGCCGATCAGCAGGTACAGCAGCAACAGGGTCAGGGCGGCGTACAGTCCGCTGAGCAGCACGATGTGAAGGATCATTGCGAAACCAGGTTCTTCTGCAGGGTATTGATGCCGGAGATGCCGCCGTCACGATCAACATTGAAACGCACCGCGGTGCGTTCCTGGCCTTCTGCGCGCAACTCCACGCTGCCGTAGTAGACGACTTCCAGGCGCGGGTTGACCTTGACCACGCTGACCTCGACCGGCAATACCGCCGCGTCGGAGCCGCGATAGCGGTGCACGTTGACGGTGTAGTCGCCGGGCAGGATGCCTCGCACGGTGACCACTTCCTGGTTGAGCGGATTGACCACGTTGAGGCCGTCCACCAGCAGGCTGTCGTTCTCCACGCCGCGATCATCGCGATCCAGGTGCATCAGGCCGCCCTCCGGATTGCGGTACCACACCACTTCGCCGTCGGGCGATTCGACCCAGGTATCGATGTCGTCCTGGCTGCCGTCGGCCCAGGTGGCGGTGATGATCATCTCGGCCTTGGCCGGGATGTCGCCTTCGCGGGTCGGCGGGTTGATGGAGGTCACCGCAATCATGAACAGCAGGGTGAAGCCGAGCAGGGCGTTGAACAGCAGGTCGGTGAACGGGTCCTGCTCGTAGTGGCTGCGCCCGGTCCCGCGTCTCACGGCGCCGACCCGCCCCGGATGCGCGGCAGCCACTCGTCTTCTGCGAACGCCAGCGTGCCGGTCACCAGGCGTTCGGCGGAGCGGTCGAGCATCAGGTTCTGCAGGCCCAGCGCCATGTTGGCCAGCAGGCCCACCAGGGTGGTGTAGAGCGACACGCCCATGCCCGAGCCCATGCGGCCCAGCATCTGCGGCAGGTCGGCATAGGTCAGGGTCTTGAGCGCATCGATCGCGCCGAGCATGAACACGAAGCCGACGATGGTGCCCAGCAGTCCCAGCTTGAGCAGCGCGCTGGACAGGAACCAGCCGGACTCGTGGGGCCCCCGTGCCTGTTCCTCCAGGATCTCTCGCAGCGCGGTGCGATCAGCCTGGGCGCGGATCAGGGCGCGGCAGTAGTCACCGGACCAGTCGTCGCGCACCGGCTGCCGCGGCAGCGCGCCGCGTTCGCGAACGTCCACGCGCAGGCGCGCGAAGGCCTGGTGGGCGCGTCCCAGTTGCAGCGCACGCCAGCCGCCGTAGGCCACGCAGCCCAGGTAGGTCAGCAGGATCACCGCCGAGATGCCGGTGACGTCGGTCGACAACACGCGCTGCAGCAGGCCCAGTGACCAGGCCATCTGCACGCCGAACAGGCAGGCGCCGGTGAGCAGCGTCCAGCGCAGCAATACCGCGCCGCGGGGTTCGGCCCAACGCTCGGCCATGGGATCAGCCAAAGGTGTCGCGGTTGATCTGGACATACCAGTCCTGCGCGTATCGCGCTTCCAGGGCGCGTGTTGCGCGCGTGGCTGACAGGGGGCTGCTGCCGTCGCTGAGCGTCACCAGCAGGTCGGCGACCACGCCGTACAGGCCGCCCACGGAGATCGCGTAGTCCGGCGCCAGCAGGCTGTAGCAGGTGTTGAGCAGGTGCGGCTCCGGCGGCGGCCGTCCCTCGACTTCGGCGGCGATCGCCAGCGCCACCAGCTTGCCCTGGCTGTTGGCAGAGAACGCCGACTTGGGCATCGGCTGGGCGGCGGCGGCGTCGCCGATGACGTGGATCCCGGCGTGTCGCAGCGAGCAGAAATCCGCGGCGCGCACCGGGCACCAGCCGCCGGCATCGGTCAGGTCGGCGGCGCGCGCGATGGCGGCCGCACGCTGCGCCGGAATCAAGCTGGCGAGGTCGGCCCGCACCCGCTCGCCATTGTGCAGCCGCAGCTCGCCGCGACCGCCATCGACCGCCACCACCTCGCCGCCGGCGGCGCGCGGCACCCACTCGATTCGGCCCGGGTAGAGCGTGTCCCAACCCAGTTGGAACAGCGCGCGCTTGGTGAAGTCGTCCTTGGCGTCGAACACCAGGATCTTGCCGCGATGGCCACGCGCGGACTGCTGCCATGCCATCAGGCTGGCGCGCTCGTAGGGCCCGGGTGGACAGCGGTAGGGATTGGCCGGCGCGCTGATGGCGATGGTGGCGCCATCGCGCAGCGCCGCCATCCGCGCGCTCAGGGACGGCACCTGGGCATCGCCCAGCCAGGCGTGCGGCATGGTCGCGGAGGCCGCAGCATCGAGCCCCTCGATCAGGTCCCAGCGCATCTCCACGCCGGGCGACACCACCAGACGATCGGCCTGCAGGCGCATCCCGCCGGCGGTGCGCACGCGGCGCGCCACCGGGTCGATTCCGGTCACGCGGTCCTGGACCCAGTCGACGCCGATGTCGCACAGGCCGGCCGGTGACTGCACGATGTCGCCAGTGGCACAGGCGCCGGTGATCGCCGCGTTGGTCCACGGCCCGGTGTAGAAATGTGCCCGCGGCTCGATCAGCCTCACCTGCACCTGCGGTGCCGCCCGCCGCAGGGCACGCGCACAACTGGCGCCACCGAATCCGCCGCCGATGATCACGACCCGCGCAGCCGGCACCGGCTGCGCGCGCAGCGGCCACGGCAGGGCGGCGCCCAGCGCGGCCGTCAGCAACTCGCGCCGAAGGCGGTTCACGGCGAGTCGACGCCAGCGACCGCGGCAGCCAGGCGCGCGATCTGTGCGTCGCTCAGCGCACGGACCAGGCGTGGCATGGCGGTACCAGGCTGTTCACCATCGCGATAGGCGCGCAGCCTGTCGGCCAGGGCATCGACGTCGTAGCCCTGCAGGCCGGGAACGCTCGCGGCCGACCCGCCATGACAGACCGGGCAGGACAGCGCCAGGCTCTGCTGCGCGCTGACGCTCCAGCAGCAGAGCAGCAGGACACAGCAGGCCGGGGCCCGTATCGACAGTATCGGCATGGCCAACGACGCTCCTCCGATGTTTTTCAGTGGCGTGCTTGAACGGCGGCGCGCTTGAACGGCCCCATTTTCGACCTTGTCCGCCGCGGCCGCCATGTGCCGGAAACAAGTTCCGATAACGGGACAATGCGGCCGCCGGGCGCCCCACCATCAGCCCGGGTGGTGTGCTGCCGCGCGAACGCACCAGGCGGGGCTGGCGCCATTGCGCCTTCGTCCAGGCGCGGGCCGAACACCTGGAACCCGTGGGTCCGGGCGTGTCCCGGACCCCGGGCATGGGCTCGACATTCGGATTCGCCCCGCTTCTGAAAACACGACCGCGGTTCGGCATTCGACTGCAGCGGGCTCAAAGCCCCCAGTCGGACAGGTCGGGACCGCGGTCGGCGGCCGCGGCAGACGCAACCGTCAGCGGCGTGCGCGAGAATCGCGGTGCGGGCTGCGGCTGCAGCACGCCGTCGACGGTCCGGAAGCTGCCGCGCGCCTGGTTGTGCGGGTGGGAGGCGACTTCGTCCATGGCCAGCACCGGGGAGACGCAGGCGTCGGTGCCTTCGAAGATGTGCGTCCATTCCTGTCGCGTGCGGCTCTGGAAGATGGCCGTGATCTGACGATGCAGTTCCGGATCCTGGTCGCTGCAGCGCACGATCTCGTCGTGCTGGTCGCCCACGCCGAGGCCGTCCAGGAACAGCCGGCGGAACTGCGGCTCGACTGCTCCCACAGCCATCCAGTGGCCGTCGGACGTCGGATAGCAGCGGTAGTACCAGGCGCTGCCGTCAAGGAAATTTCCGGCCCGAGGCTGCGGCCACATGCCGACGGCGCGCAGACCGAAGATCATTCCCATGAGCACGCCGGAGCCTTCGACCATGGCGGTGTCGATGATCTGACCGCGCCCGGAGGTGCGGGCTTCCAGCACCGCGCTGACGATGCCCAGCGCCAGCATCATGCCGCCGCCGCCGAAGTCGCCGACCAGGTTCAGCGGCGGCACCGGACCGGAGTAGGCGGTGCCCATGCCGTGCAGCGCACCGGACAGCGCGATGTAGTTGATGTCGTGTCCGGCACGACTGGCCAGCGGACCATCCTGGCCCCAGCCGGTCATGCGCCCGTACACCAGGCGCCGGTTGGCGGCGTGACAGGCCTCCGGCCCCAGGCCCAGGCGCTCCATCACCCCGGGTCTGAAGCCCTCGATCAGCGCGTCGCCCCGGGCCACCAGTTGCAGCACGCGCTCGCGGTCGACCGGATCCTTGAGGTTGGCCTCAACGCTGCCAGCGCGGTTGCGGTTGAGCACCGGCAGGTCGGCGTTCGGGTCCCTGGCACCGCGACGGCGCACCGTGAGCACATTGGCGCCGAGGTCGGCCAGCAACATGGCGCAGAACGGACCGGGGCCGATGCTCTCGATTTCGAGCACCTTGACGCCGTGCAGGGGGCCGCGGGACTTGGAGGCGTTGGACATGGCTGTGTTCGATTAGGTTGAGACTGGTCGTCAACGTTGAGACGCAAAGAAAAGAGAGGCACAAAGAAAATCACTGAAGAGCAGTAATTGCTGAAACCACGTAAAGCACGACTCAGGCGGATTCTCTGAGAAGGCTGGCGCTCATTCTTTGCTCGCCTTGCTTGCGTCCTTGAGTCTCTATTGCTCCGCGCCTCTACGCCTCTGCGTTGAAACGCATGTGGTGGTGCTCAGCCAGTGTCCGGGCCGAGCAGCTTGCGGGCCAGGCTCCAGCGATGCACCTCGCTGGGGCCGTCGTAGATCCTGAATGCGCGCATGTCCTTGAAGATGCGCATGACGATGGTCTCGCCGGTGACGCCGCGGCCGCCCAGGATCTGCACGCAGCGATCCACCACGCGCCACACCGCTTCGGACACCATCACCTTGGTCATGCTCGACTCGACATTGCCGCGACCGCCCTGGTCCAGCACCCAGGCGGTGTGAAAGGTGTTGAGGCGCGCGCCGTGCAAGTCCATCTGGTTGTCGGCAAGCGCAAAGCCCACGCCCTCGTGTTCGCCCAGCGGCTTGCCGAAAGCCCGTCGTTTGCGCGCATGGGCCAGTGCCACATCGTGCGCGCGTCGCGCCTGACCCAGCCAGCGCATGCAATGAGTCAGACGCGCCGGCGCCAGGCGCACCTGCGCATAACCAAAGCCCTTGCCGGGCTCGCCCAGCACATCGGCGGCGGGAACCCGCAGCCGGTCGAAATGCAGCACGCCGTGGCCGCCGGTGAAGCAGGCGTCCAGCGAATCCATCAACCGTTCCAGGCGGATCCCGGGCTGGTCCATGTCGGCCAGGAACATGGTGGCGCTGCCGTTTTCGAGTCGCGCCATGATGATGGCGAAGCCGGCGCCCTGCGCGCCGGTGATGAGCCACTTGGTGCCGCTGACCAGATAGTCGTCACCGTCACGAACCGCGGTGGTCTGCATCATGGACGGGTCGGACCCGGCGCCCTCGCCGGGTTCGGTCATCGCAAAGCACGAGCGGAGGTGCCCCTGCACCAGCGGCTTGAGCCAGCGATCCTTCTGCGCGGGGGTACAGACTTTCTCCATCAGGTGGACGTTGCCCTCGTCCGGCGCGTGGATGTTCAGCGCCACCGGCCCCAGCGGCGAATAGCCGGCCTCCTCGAACACCACCGTCTTGGCGACGTGGCTCAGGCCCAGGCCGCCGAGTTCGGTGCTGGCGTGCGGCGTCAGCAGGCCGACGCGGCGCGCGCGCTCCACCAGCTCGTCACGCAGCGCCTCGGTCGGGCCATGCGGGGTCTGGCGCGGATCGTTCTCCAGCGGGATGACGTCTTCGGCGATGAAGCGTCGGGTGCGCTCCTGCAGTTCCAGCAATTCCGGGGGCAGCGAAAAATCCACGCGGGACTCGAGGTTGGCGGGCGGAGTTCGATTCTAGTGCGCCGGCACGCCGATGCCGTCGGGGGCGAGCCCGCATCGAGGCGTGGCAGGCGCGGCAAGGGCAGTGCCATGCCTTAGCTTGCGGCGCGATGCATGCCGTGCTCAGCCTGCAGGCGACGCTGCGCAAACCGGCGCCGTTGAACCCGGGCGTTTCGCCGGCGGCCTTGCGCTTGAATCCCACTGCGCCACCCTCATGTCCGTTCGACATCAAGGTCAGAGGCACTTCATGCAACAGTTCGACGGCACCACCATCCTGTCCGTGCGGCGTGGCAACCAGGTCGCGCTCGGTGGCGATGGCCAGGTGTCCATGGGCAACACGCGGGTCAAGGGCAACGCGCGCAAGGTGCGCAGGCTTTATGACGACAAGGTCATGGCCGGTTTTGCCGGCGGCACCGCAGACGCGTTCACGCTGTTTGAACGCTTCGAGGGCAAGCTGGAAAAGTACTCCGGCAACCTGGTGCGGGCAGCGGTGGAAATGGCCAAGGACTGGCGCTCGGACCGCTACCTGCGCCGGCTCGAGGCGCTGCTGCTGGTGGCCGACCAGGAGGCATCTCTGATGATCTCCGGCAACGGTGACGTGATGGAGCCCGAGCCGCACGGCGTCATGGCCATCGGCTCCGGCGGCAGTTTCGCGGCGGCCGCAGCGCGGGCGCTGGTGGAGAACACTGAACTCGGTGCCCGCGAGATCGTCGAAAAGGCCTTGCACGTGGCGGCCGACATCTGCATCTACACCAACCATTC
>JAJFJX010000277.1 GCA_021773655.1 Panacagrimonas sp. | reverse complement strand
GTCGCCGTCAACACTGACCCCGACGCGGCCATCTTCAACGTTGCCCACGAAGGCGCGGTTGCCGACATTCATGAGGTCGCCGAACACATAAAAGCCCTACTGGAAACAACCTAGCGCCAAAGCACCGTCGGGCGTGCCGTCCCCGGTGGGCCCCAACGGAGGGAGGATAAGTAGTGAATGTGAAGAGCGATGCCGCGGACGTCCTCATCATCGGCGCCGGTGCGTCGGGCGCGGTCGCAGCTAAACATCTCGCGGAAGCGGGCTTCCGGGTCGTCGTACTCGAACAGGGCGATTGGGTCGATCAAAACGATTTCCCCGGCAACAAACCAGAATACGAGATCCTCGCCGCCAAGGATTGGCATCCCAACCCGAATATTCGCGACCGGCCGGAAGACTATCCGATCACAACATCGGGGTCCGTCGAACAGATCGGCATGTTCAACGGCGTGGGCGGCTCGACGATTCTGTACGCCGCTTGCTGGTGCCGCGCCAAGCCGTCGGACTTTCGTGTCCGCTCCCTCGACGGCGTCGCCGACGATTGGCCCCTGTCTTACGAGGAGTTGGAACCGTTCTACGTTGCCGTCGAACGCGAGCTCGGCGTCTCGGGCCACCCCAACAATCCCGCCTATCCGTCCGGTTATGTCCCGCCGCTCGCCGCCCATCCTATCAACCCCGTCGGCCGCAAGATGGCGCAAGGCATGAACAAACTGGGCTGGCATTGGTGGCCCGGTTACTACTCGGTTCCGAGCAAGGCCTATGGCCATCTCGAGCAATGCGTCCGCGCCGGCATCTGTATGTTCGGCTGCCCCCACGGCGCCAAAGCGTCCGTCGATATCGCCCTGTTGCCCGATGCCATGAAGCACGGCACCCGCGTCGTCACCGGCGCCCGCGTCTCAAGCATCTCCGTTACCGACGACGGGTTGGCCTCTGGCGCCACCTACATCGACCGCGACGGCAAAGAGCATTTCCAGGCCGCATCGGTGGTCATCGTCGCCGCCAACGCCGTTGGCACGGCACGGCTGTTGCTGATGTCGGCCTCGAACCGGTTCCCCGATGGGCTCGCCAACTCAACCGGCCTGATCGGCAAGCGGTTTATGACCCACCCGTTCGGCACGTCGGTCGGCATCTATGAAGACGATCTTGAGGACTATCCAGGCCCCGCCGGCGAAGCCATAGAGTCAATGGAATTCTATGAAACCGACGCGGCACGTGGTTTCGTACGTGGCAGCAAGTGGCACATCATCCCCGCTGCCGCCCGCCCGCTCGCGATGATTAATCGCTGGACGCTTGGCGAGGCGTCCGGCGACGACAACTTTTGGGGCCCGCATTTCACCACCCGGATGAAGCAATCCATTGGCCACATGATCGAATGGATGGTGATGCCCGAGGACCTCCCCGAAGAAACCAATCTGGTGACCCTCGACCCCGACCGGACCGACTCCGACGGCTTGCCCGGCGTCATCGTCCATTACGAGACATCCGAAAACACCCGCCGCCTGGTCGACTTCAACCTCGAACGCAGTCTCGAAGCCCACGATGCCGCAGGCGCCACCAAGGCCTGGGTGACCAGTCGCAACAACCCGTCCTGGCACAATCTCGGCACCGCGATGATGGGCAACGACGCCACCAGATCCGTCGTCAACCGCTTCGGCCGCGCCCACGACGTCGCCAACCTCTACGTCATCGACGGCAGCGTCTTTCCCACGGCCAGCGGCGTCAACCCGACGGCGACCATATGCGCCCTGGCCAAACGAACCGCCGCCTACATCGCCGACAACGCCCGCGAACAGGAGACAGCGGCATGACCGACCGGCAAATCGACTTCGACCCGAGCGACACAGAGCGCGACCGCCTCGCCGCCCTCACCGATCACCTCATCGCCGGCGGCGCCGGAATGCCCGCCGCCAGCGACGCCGAGGTCCATAGCACATGGCTGCGGCGAGCACTCGCCGCGCGCCCCGACCTAGTCCCCGTTGTGCAGGACGTCATCTCTCGCGACGGCGCGCCCGGCGACGTCTTGGACGCACTGCGCCGCGACGAACGCGACACCTTTGATGCCTTCGCCTTCATCGTCGCCGGCGCCTACCTGATCAACCCGCGCATCCGCCAACTGCTCGGCTACCCGGGACCGGTGCCGGCCAAGAATCCGGCGTTCCCCGACGAGGCAGAATCCTATCTCGAGGACGGCATCCTTGATGTCGTCATCAAGCGCGGCCCTATCTATCGCTCGACTCCTCAGGACTAGTCGGCGACTTCGATGACCGCCCATTCAGATATTGCCGATGTGCTGATCATCGGTGCCGGCGCGTCCGGTTCCGTCGCCGCCAAGTACCTCGCCGAGGCGGGGTTCGGCGTTGTCATTCTCGAACAGGGCGATTGGTTCGCCACCGACGACCTGCCCGGTGCCAAGCCCGAGCACGAACTCCTCGGGTCACGGCCTTGGAGCCCCAACCCCAACGACCGCGGTTGGCGCCAGGACTACCCCATCAACCTCGACGATTCCGAACAGCCGGTATTTATGTACAACGGCGTCGGCGGCAGCACGGTCTTCTTCGCCGGCGTCTGGAGCCGGCCCCTGCCCTCGGATTTCCGCGTCCGCACCCTCGACGGCGTCGCCGACGACTGGCCCTTGACCTACGAGGACCTGCAGCCCTACTACGAGGCCAACGAGCCGGATTTTGGCGTCTCCGGGCTCGCCGGCAATCCCGCCTACCCGCCCGGTGCACCGCCGCCGCTGCCGCCGCACCCGATCCACCTCACCGGCCGCAAGATGGCGGAGGGACTGAATAAGCTGGGCTGGCATTGGTGGCCGGGCTACTCGGCGATTCCGTCCCGCGCCCACGGCCGCCAGGCCCAGTGCGTCCGCTACGGCGTCTGCCGCCACGGCTGCCCCGAGGGCGCCAAGGGGTCCGTCGACATCACTCTGTTGCCCGACGCCATTCAACACGGGGCCCGGATCATCACTGGCGCGCGGGTCGCCGAGATCACCATCGATCAAAACGGCCTCGCCAACGGTGCCGCGTATATAAAAGACGGCGCACGGCACGTCCAAAGGGGATCCCTGGTCATCATCGCCGCCAACGCCATCGGCACGGCGCGGCTGCTGTTGATGTCGGCGTCCGGCCGCTTCCCTAACGGCCTCGCCAATTCCTCCGGTCTCGTCGGCAAACGCCTGATGTTGCACCCCTTCGGTTCAGTGATCGGGCTTTACGAGGATGAACTGGAAGACTGGATGGGGCCGGCCGGCACCCAGATCGAGTGCATGCAGTTTTATGAGACGGACCCGTCGCGCGGTTTTGTCCGCGGCAGCAAGTGGCA
>JAJFJX010000276.1 GCA_021773655.1 Panacagrimonas sp. | reverse complement strand
CAACCCCCAGCAGGGAGGCCACCACCGCCAGCACCGCCATCACTGCCAGGTTGGTGCCGATCAGAAGCATCACGCGTTTCATCAACGAACCTCGTATCAGGCCTGGAACTTCGCAACTATCGGGTCTTGGACCGATCCTTCAAGAGACGGATCGCCAACTCAAACTCAGGCCAGCGCCATGCGTTCCACCGTCTGAAAACCGCGCGGCAGGTGTCCGCCGCGACTGGCGCGAGCGCCGGCGTAATGTTCCAGGTCGGCCGGCTTGAGGGTCAGCGTGCGCTTGCCGCAATGCAGCGTCAGCGCTGCCGCCGCCGGCACCACCGCGCTGGCCACGATGCGGTCTTCCCCTTTGAGTGTGACCAGCTTGTTGCCCTTGCCGCGCACCAGCTCCGGCAACTCGCGGATGGCAAACACCAGAAACCGCCCTTCGGCGGTGGCCAGGGCCATGCGGTCCTGCGCAGGATCGCTCACCCGCGCCGGCGTCAGCGGCGTCGAGTCCAGGCTGATGACCGCCTTGCCGGCGCGCTGGCGCGACTGCATCTCGCCCAGGCGCACCAGAAAGCCGTATCCCTCCTCGGATCCCACCACCCAGCGTTCGTTCTCGTCGCCGAACAGCAGCGCCACGACCCGCGCGCCGGGCTGCATCTCCAGCCGCGTGGTGACCGGTTCGCCCTGGGAGCGCGCGCTGGGCAGCTCGCGCGGGTTCAGGGTGTAGCTGCGCCCCCTGGAGTCGAGCAGCACCAGCAGTTGACTGGACTTGCCGTGGGCATGAACCAGGTACTGATCGCCGGCCTTGTAGGACAGGGCCAGCGGGTCCAGATCGTGACCCTTGCCGGCGCGGATCCATCCGCCCCGCGACAACACCACCGTCAGCGGTTCGGCAGGAATGATCTCCTCGGCCGACATCGCCACCGCCGGTGGCCTGGCCTCGACGCGGCAGCGGCGCGGGTCTCCGTACTTCCTGGCGTCATCCCTGAGCTCGTCAGCGATCAGCTTGCGCATCTGCCCGTCGTCGCCGAGCAGCGCCTCGAGCCGGGCGCGCTCGGCCGCCAGCTCATCCTGTTCCCCGCGGATCCTCATTTCCTCCAGCTTCTGCAGGTGGCGCAGCTTGAGGTCCAGGATCCACTCGGCCTGCACGTCGGTCAGCGCGAACGTGCTCATCAGCGTTGCCTTGGGCGCCTCCTCGAAACGGATGATGCGGATCACCTCGTCGATGTTGAGGTAGGCGATCATCAGGCCTTCGAGGATGTGCATCCGCTCGTTGACCCGGGTCAGGCGATGGTTGAGACGCCGCGTGACGGTGATGAACCGGTACTCCAGCCATTCCGAAAGAATCTGCTTGAGATTCTTCACCCGCGGCCGGCCGTCCAGGCCGATCATGTTGAGGTTCACGCGCACGCTCTTTTCCAGATCCGTGGTCGCGAACAGGTGGGTCATCAGCGCGACCGGATCGACCCGGCCGGAGCGCGGGATGATCACCACGCGGGTCGGGTTCTCGTGATCGGACTCGTCGCGCAGATCCTCGACCAGCGGCAGCTTCTTTGCCCGCATCTGCTCGGCGATCTGTTCCTGCACACGCGCCGGCGAGACCTGGTGCGGCAATGCCGTGATCACCAGGTGGCCGGTCTGGTCCTCGCGCTCCCACACCGCGCGCGTGCGCACCATGCCGTTGCCGGTCAGGTAGATCTTCAGCAACTCATGCGGCTCGGAGACGATGTCGCAGCCAGTGGGAAAGTCCGGCGCCGGCACCATCTCGCACAGCGTCTCCACCCGGGCATCGGGGTGCTTGAGCAGATGCAGGCAGGCCTTGACCAGCTCGCCGATGTTGTGCGGCGGAATGTCGGTTGCCATGCCCACGGCGATGCCGGTGGTGCCGTTGACCAGCACGTTGGGCAGCCGCGCAGGCAGGCGCACCGGTTCTTCCAGGGTGCCGTCGAAGTTCGGCGTCCAGTCCACCGTGCCCTGTCCGAGTTCGGCGAGCAGGGACTGCGCGTAGGCGCCGAGCCGCGACTCGGTGTAGCGCATGGCGGCAAAGGATTTCGGATCGTCGGCGCTGCCCCAGTTGCCCTGCCCGTCGACCAGCGGATAGCGATAGGAAAACGGCTGCGCCATCGTCACCATCGCCTCATAGCAAGCCGAGTCGCCGTGGGGATGGAACTTGCCGATGACGTCACCGACGGTACGCGCCGATTTCTTGTGCTTGGAGGTGCTGCTCAGGCCCAGCTCCGACATCGCGTAGACGATCCGCCGCTGCACCGGCTTGAGTCCGTCTGCGATGTGCGGCAGCGCGCGGTCCAGCACCACGTACATCGAATAATCGAGGTAAGCCTTTTCGGCGAAGACGCGCAGCGGCAGTCGCTCGGTGTCGTAGGGTTGCATCGAGGGGGCAGGGGCTGGACGGACGGTGGGTAGATTGGGCCGTGTTCCGGCAGGCACGCCGGAAAAGGGTCTGAGGGGCGGATCGAAGCGGATTTCCCTGCTTGCTGGTCTCCCGGCGTCAGGACCAAAGGCCGGCGAGGCAATTCAACGCGTCACGGCATCAGGGCGTGCGGGCACGGTAGACCACTGCCTCGACGTGGTCCAGATCGATCACCGCGTCGAAGTATTCCCTGCCGCTGAGCTCTGCGAGTCTGGCGATGTCGCCTTCGACCGCTGTCAGCGTGCCGCTCAGCTCGGTGCCCGAGCTCAGCACCAGGGTGACGCGCTTGCCCTGGTGCGAGGCCAGCACTGCTGCCAGGTCGTGGTCCGGATCGGCGGCCTGGGCCGGGGCGGACACTGCCAGTGCAAGCATCACCAGCGCGGGCGCCAGCCAATGACGAATCCGGTGCATCCTCACTGCCCTCCGTCGAGTCTTCAAACGCACCCTTGCCCGACTGCGATCAGGCAGCGGCGGCCACCCGCGGGCGGTGCGACATGCCAAACCCGTGTCCGTGATCGAGCAGGTATTCCAGCCATTTGCCAAGCATCAGGTTGCGTCGCCATTGACCGCCGAGGAACTGTTCGACCTTGGGGTCGGCCTCGTCCTGGCCCTGCCAGGGTGGGCGGTGGCTGCACTCAAGGGCTTCGGCCACACCGGCGTCGCGGTAGGCCCGGATCAGGATGTCGGGCTGACGGCGCATGCCTTCGGCGTCGACAAACTCGTAGGTCAGCCTCAGGGTCAGCGTGTAGCGGTCGCGCTCGACCAGCGTCAGGTGCAGCGGCAGATCGGTCCCGGAACGCGACACCGCCGCCTCGAACGGCATGTCCAGTTCCGGAATAAGCCGCTGCAGCAGGCGATAGTTGCGCTCGTACAGGTCCATGAGGTGGGCAAGCCGGCGTGGCTTGCCGCAGCAGGAGTCGAGAGGGTCACTGATGAGGTGCATGGGGCCAAGACTATCGTGAAGGTCCGCGGGCGGCGCAAGTCTTGATTTTTGCCGCAACTGCACGGCCACAATGCGGACCCGGCCGCTTCCGGCCATCCCGAATCCCGCTACCGGAGACGACGCGACGATGAGCGTGCGCGAAATCATTACCAATCCCTATGCCGACCAGAAGCCGGGAACCGCCGGCCTGCGCAAGAAGGTCGCGGTGTTCCAGCAGCCGCACTATCTGGAGAATTTCCTGCAGGCGATCTTTGACGCCGATCCGCGCCTGCACGGCGGCACGCTGGTCATCGGCGGCGACGGCCGGTACCACAACCGCACCGCGATTCGCACCGCGATCGCGATGGCCGCGGCCAACGGCGTGCGTCGCGTGGTCGTCGGACAGGGCGGTCTGCTGTCCACCCCGGCCGCCTCGCACCTGATCCGCAGCCTCGGCGCCGCTGGCGGCTTCGTGCTCACCGCCAGTCACAACCCGGCGGGCGAGGATGGCGACTTCGGCATCAAGTACAACGTCAGCGGCGGAGGGCAGGCGCCGGAATCGCTGACCGACCGCATCCACGGGATCAGCCTCGGTCTGACGCGCTACCGCACCGTGGACGGGGTTCAGGTCGACCTGGACCGCCGCGGCAGCCAGAACGTCGGCGAATTGCAGGTCGAGGTGATCGACAGCGTCGACGACTACGCGCACCTGATGCAGAGCCTGTTCGACTTCGACCTGATCCGCGACTGGTTCAAGGACGGACACCGTCTGTGTTTCGACGCCATGCACGCCGTCACCGGTCCCTACGCACAGCGCTTGTTCGTCGACCTGCTCGGGGCGCCGGCCACCAGCCTGCTCAACGCCATTCCGCTCGAGGACTTCGGCGGGGGACACCCCGACCCCAACCTGATCCATGCCAGGCCCCTGGTCGAACGCATGCACGGCGCCGATGCGCCGGACCTGGGCGGTGCCAGTGACGGCGACGGCGATCGCAACATGATTCTCGGGCCCGGCCTGTTCATTTCGCCCGGAGATTCGCTGGCCATGCTGTGCGAGCACCTGCACCTGCTGCCGGGCTACCGCCGCGGGCTGGCTGGCGTGGCGCGTTCCATGCCCACCTGCCGCGCGCTCGACCAGGTCGCCCGCGCACTCGACATCCCCTGTCACGAGACCCCGACCGGCTGGAAGTTCTTTGCCAACCTGCTCGACGCAGGTCGGGTGACCCTGTGCGGTGAAGAAAGCTTCGGCACATCTTCTGACCACACGCGCGAGAAGGACGGCGTGTGGGCGGTGCTGGCCTGGCTCAACATCCTGGCCGCGACGCGGCGGTCGGTGCAGGACATCGCGCAGGCGCACTGGGCGCGCTTCGGCCGGCACTACTACGCCCGCCACGACTACGAGGACCTGCCCGTCGCCACGGCGCAGGCGCTCGTGCAGGCGCTGCAGGATCGACTGCCCGACCTGGTCGGGCAACGCCATGGCGAACTGCAGGTGAGTCAGGCCGACAGCTTCGCCTACCAGGACCCGGTCGACGGCAGCCGTGCCACCAACCAGGGGCTGCGCGTGGTATTCGCCGACGCCGCGCGCATCATCGTGCGCCTGTCCGGCACCGGCACCCAGGGTGCGACGCTGAGGCTTTATCTGGAACGCTACGAGACAGGCGACCTGGGTCTGGAAACTGGCGCCGCGCTGGCCCCGCTGGCGGCGCTGGCGGACCGCATCGTGCACATCAGCCAAATCACCGGCCGCAGCTCACCCAGCGTCATCACCTGAGGCGCTCCCGAGCCTGGCCGCGCTCGCGGCGGCCGATCAGTCAGGCAGCGCAGGCCGCGAGCGTACGTACCGCACAGGCGCCTTCGGGCGATCACAAACGGGTTGCGGATCGTCAGCACCACTCGCCCGGCCGCTCTGCAGATCTTCAGAAAACAAGCTGTCGCATCCGGCTTTCATGGCCGGCTTTCATGGCCGCCGCGACGATCAGGGAACCGTAGATGCGGTAGCCGCGCTGCCTTGCGACTTTCAGCGCGGCCTCGTGCGTCTCGACCACCGGCGGGACGGGCGGCAGACAAAGCGACCGGATCGCAGCGGGATTCCAGAACCTCCTCCCAGGGCATCGCCAGCTTGCGCAAGGCGACCGCCACGAACTCGTTGAGAATCTGCACGCTGATCCTGCCGCCGCCGGCGAGCCAGGCTACTCTCCCAGCTTCACCGGGAACTATCTGTACGGCCCTAATGCTGCCTTCGGCAGCACCTGCCGCTGGTAGCTAATCTTGAAGCCATCCGGCACCGGATCGAACGGACCCTCGGCGGAACGTTGGCTCGATCGATACTGCCGCAGCGCGTGAACGTCGATCTCGGCCGCGATTCCTGTCCGGCTCATGTTTTATGGATTCTTCACTCAAGCGAGTGTCAACTCCACGCGCCGGCCTAGGGCCGACAATGCTGCTTCGATCCGCGGCAACTTGGTCGGATGGTGCGGGTCGAGGATGCGCCGCGCCTCTTTCTCGTCCAGATGCATGCGCCGCGCAAACTCAGAATTGCTGATGCCGGCCTCGCGCACGGCCAGGTATACGGCGGCCTTGAATGCCATGGACGGGGGCACGCTCACTGCGCGCTCGCCGCGCTTGCTTTCCGAGGGCATCGGAATATCGCGTCCATCATCAATGCGGGCGGCGACGGCCTCTTCCAGGCAATCAGCTGCTTCGGTCAAAGCTTCCTCA
>JAJFJX010000275.1 GCA_021773655.1 Panacagrimonas sp. | reverse complement strand
TTGACGCGACGAACCAGGCGGGCGTCTACCGCGTCGACGTCCCGGACGCGGCCTTCGCCGCCGGCGCCGCGTTCGTCATGGTCTCCGTCAGTGTCGCGGGTTGTTTCGTGTTCCACCGCGAGTTCGCGCTGTCGGATCCCGCGAACGACGCGCTCCCGGCCTCCCCCGTCGCCGGCACGTTCGGCGACGCCCTGGCGGCCGCGTGGCACGTCGCGAAGGGCAAGACCGAGGTCGTCGAGGTCGCGAGCCAGTGGAAGTTCCGCGTCTACAAAGCCGACGACGACACAACCGTCTGGCGTGAGTGGGACATCGACCACCCGAACTCGCCGTCGACGAAGGAGCCGGTGTGAGTTTCCTCCTCGGCGGGATGCGCGGAGAGGTGCCCGAGAGTTCGTCGCCGACGACGGGCAAGAGCATCCGGCAGCGCATCATCGAGAACGTCGTCGCGACGCTCCAGAGCGTGCGCAGCCTGTCCGAGCCGGAGCGCCAGGACGGCTCGACGTTCGGGATCGAAAGCGCGAGCTCGGGGACGTACACCGGCACCGTTGCGCGCCGCTACAAAGTCACCGTCGTCACCAGCGGAATCTCCGGCGTCGCCGAGGTCACGATCACCGACGACACCCCCACGGCGATCCAGGACCTCTGGGCCGCGGGCGCGATCGAAGACAACGGGGACGTCGGCTCGGCGATCACCGACGGCGTCGCGTTCGACGTCGGGACGCTCGGCGTGCAGATGACCGTCACGTTCCCCGCGGACGGATCCGACCTCGAGGACACGACGTCCTGGTACGTCTGGGCCGGCAAGTTCGAGACGGACATCCTCGGCGTGCACCAGGACGAGGACGTCCGCGAGTACGAGGGCTTCTGGGCGCGGCTCGAGTTCCCCGAGGAAGAGGACACGTGGGCGTCGCTCTCGCTCGAGACGCACGAGCTCCTCCTGACGTTGCAACTCTGGATCCCCCGATCCGGCACCGCATCCGGCGATCTGGAGCAACTCCTGACCGACGTGCGCGTTGCGCTCTACGAAGATGAGACACGCGGCGCGCTCGCCGTGCGCACCCGCTTCACGTCCAACGTGGGCTTCGCCTTGCACGACGCGAAAACACGGGGGCTATGTGAGGTTCGGGTACAGATCCACTACCGGACAAGTGACAGCGACCCGAGGGAGCTCCTCTGATGACCGTTCTCCAGGAAAACCGCCGTCAGCTCGCCGTGAAGGAAGAGTCGGTTGAGGGCACAGCCGAGACTCTGAGCGCCTCCGACGCCACCCTCCTGCTCGAGGGATCGGACATCGGGTTCGAAGACCAGACCGAGATGTTTGAGCGCGAGGTCGTCCAGCAGTCCTACTCCCGCTTCACCGATCTCGCCGGCGTCGAGGGCGGCATGATCCGCGGCGCGTGCCTGCTCCGCGGCTCCGGCACATCGACGGTGGCGCCGTCCTGGGACACGCACCTCAAGGCGTGCGGCATGGGCCGCAAGGACGCGCTCTACATCATCATCACCGGCATCTCCGGCACGTTCGTCCACGGCGAGACGATCACCGGCGGCACGTCCTCGGCGACCGCGACGATCTCCGGCACGCCGGCGAACGGCGGCTTCATCTACGAGCCGATCTCGACGGGCATGATCTCCGCCACGGTCGGCTACTACCACGACGGGACGCGCGAGCTCATCTACGGCGCGCGCGGCAATTGGAGCCTTCGCGGAGAGACCGGCCAGCCGGCGTTCATGGTGTTCGAGTACACCGGCGTCACGGATGATCCCAGTGACACCGCGCTGCTCTCGCCGACGTACGAAACGACCGTCCCGCCGGTGCTCAAGGGCACGAACCTTGTGTTCGACGCGTTCTCCCCGAAGGTCGGCGCCATCGGCATCGACCTCCAGAACGCCGTCGCGCTCCGCAAAGACATGGGCCACGCGAAGGGCGCCCACTCCGCGCGCATCGGCGGCCGCAATCCGCAGCTCACGGTCAGCCCCGAGATGGACCTGATCGCGAACTTCGACTTCTACGGACGCCTGCGCGGCGAGACCCTCCACAAGACGATCTTCGACGTCGGCTCCGTGTCCGGAAACCGGTTCAAGGTCATCTCCCCCGAGACGCAGATCGGCCAGGACACGCCGTCCGATCGCGATGGCGTCTCGACGGTTGACCTGACGTGTGGTATGAAGGGCAACGTGTCCTACACGGACGCGGAAGTCTCGCTGCTGGTCTACTAGTCCGGAGTCCACATGGCCCGCGCGATGACGCGGCACGACCGAGTCCCCTACGTCCTCGAGGACGAGCGGGACCTGTCGGCCGAAGAGCAGACGATCTTCTACGTCCGCACGATGACGGGCGCGGAGAACTACCGCTCGATGAGCCGAGCGACCCTCGGCCTCACTGTCAGCGGCCTCGCCGCCGGCGGAGCGGAGCGGACCCTCTACGCCATCCACGCTTGCCTGATCGGGTGGGAGAACTTCCTCGACGTCGACGGCAAGCCCATGGAGTTCCCGGGCGCCGTCGAGGCCGTCAAGTTGATGACCCCGAGCGACATCGGGGAGATCGGCGTCTTCATCGTCGAGGGCTGCGAGCTCTCCGCGGAGGACGTGGGAAACTCCGACGGGCCGTCGCCCTCGCCCGGCGCCGG
>JAJFJX010000274.1 GCA_021773655.1 Panacagrimonas sp. | reverse complement strand
TAGAGCTTGAGACGCACCTCGCCGTTCACGCGCTCCTGCGACTGGTCGATCATCGCCTGCAGCATGCGCCGTTCCGGGCTCCACCAGTAGCCGTTGTAGATCAGGCTGGCGTAGCGCGGCATCAGCTCGTCCTTCATGTGTGCGACCTCGCGGTCCAGTGTCAGCGACTCGATGGCGCGATGGGCCTTGAGCAGGACGGTGCCGCCCGGCGTTTCGTAGCAACCGCGGCTCTTCATGCCGACGTAGCGGTTCTCGACGATGTCGAGGCGCCCGATGCCGTGACGGCCGGCAATCTCGTTGAGCGTCGCCAGCATGCTGTGCGGCGACAGCGCCACGCCATTGAGCGCGACCGGGTCGCCCTTGAGGTATTCGAGCGTGATGAACTCGGGCTCGTTCGGTGCGTCCTCCGGGTTGGTGGTCCAGCGCCAGATGTCGTCGGGCGGGCACCACCAGGGGTCTTCCAGACCGCCGCCTTCGTAGGAGATGTGCAGCGAGTTGGCATCCATCGAATACGGGCTGCCGCCATCCTTTTTCTTGGCAATGGGAATGTCGTGCCGCGCGGCGTAGGCGAGCAGTTTCTCGCGCGAGTTCAGATCCCACTCGCGCCACGGGGCGATGATCTTGACTTCCGGCCACAGCGCGTAGGCGCCGAGTTCGAAGCGCACCTGGTCGTTGCCCTTGCCGGTGGCGCCGTGAGAGATGGTGTCGGCACCGGTGAGCCGGGCAATCTCCACCATGCGCCGGGCGATCAACGGCCGGGCGATGCTGGTGCCGAGCAGGTACTCGCCCTCGTAGATGGCATTGGCGCGGAACATCGGAAAGACGAAGTCGCGGGCGAATTCTTCGCGCAGGTCGTCGATGAAGATTTCCTTAACCCCGAACTGTTCGGCCTTGGGCCGAACGTGGTCCAGTTCCTCGCCCTGGCCGATGTCGGCGGTGAAGGTCACCACCTCGCACTGGTGGGTGTCCTGCAGCCACTTGAGGATGACGGAGGTGTCCAGTCCGCCGGAATAGGCGAGGACGACTTTGCGGCTCTTGCTCATGGGGGCTCGGTGGCGTGTGGCGCGGGCCCGGGCGGGGCCTCGTCGGCTGGCAGCGATGACCCGCGGTCATCGGTCAGGCGCGGATTATAGGGCCGCTTCCGCTATAGTTCCGCGCCCATGAGCGAACCCTCCCCTCCCCCTGTCCCCCGCATCGGCCATCGTTTCCGAGGCTTCCTGCCGGTGGTCGTCGACGTCGAGACCGGCGGCTTCAACCACGCCACCGACGCGCTGCTGGAGATTGCGGCGGTGATCCTGGGCGTGGACGCAAACGGCCAACTGGTGCGCCGGCAGACGGTGTTCTCCCATGTCGAGCCGTTTCCGGGCGCCAACATGGAAAAGGCCTCGATGGAGGTCAACGGCATCAAGGTCGACAACCCGCTGCGTCTGGCCCGCAAGGAGGCCGACGCCCTGGGCCACATCTTCAGGCCGATCCGCCAGGCCATTTCCGAAAACGGCTGCACCCGCGCCGTGCTGGTCGGGCACAACGCGCATTTCGACCTCGGGTTCCTGAACGCCGCGGTGACGCGCACCGGCATCAAGCGCAACCCGTTTCTTCCGTTCTCCTGCTTCGATACCGTGACCCTGGCCGGCAGCCTGCTGGGCCAGACCGTGCTGGCACGGGCGGTGGAGGCCGCGGGTCTGGCGTACGACGCACGCGAAGCCCACTCCGCGATCTACGACGCCGAGATGACCGCCGACCTGTTCTGCATGCTGATCAACCGCGTGCGGCCGATCTTCGAGGCGCGCCAACCGGTGGTGGTCGCCGACATCGCCGGCGCTGATCGCGATTGAGCCGTCTGCATCGGCCGAACACGGACTGCGGATGACCAGGCTTGCGGGCCCAGCCCGGTTCTGGTGGCACACCGGAAGTTCGAGGAGCATCCAGAAATGCACTGCCGGCTCGATCGACAACTGACCGGCAAAGAACTGAGCGCGCATACCCTGGCATCGTTCTCGGTTCTTCAGGGGCACGGTGAGCCGGGCCAGATTCGCGCTGGAATGCCCATGGCAGCGGGCACGCTGAAGAAATTGATCGGCAACACCGCGTTCGGCTACTGGGTGAAGAACGGCTGGCTTCACAACGCTGGCGACCGCGCATCACTGACCGGTGCCGGAGCCCTCAAGGTGGCCAATCGCCTCGCGGGCCGGGACGGCGGATACAGCGTCGGACAAGACGCGGTGCTGCAGATGGCCGACATCATCAGACGGGGCGCTCGCAGCCCGTTTGCCGGTGGCGAGGCGCTCGAATCCATTCCCGGGCCGGTCAGTGCGGCCCCTGCGCCTCCACAGGTGGCGGCGCCGTCTGATATCCGGTCTTCCGCCACCGCCAGGCCACCCTCGCCCGCGAGTGAAACTGCCGGGCCGATCAAACGAGCGCGCCCCGGCTCGAAGGCGGACCCGTCTTCATCGCTTTCCCCGGCACCGACGCCGCAGCCGCAGCCGCAGCCGCCGGACAGCGGTCCGGCTTGCGCGCCCCGGCAGGGTGCTCCGCCCTTCCGGCGATCATCGGCCGGACCCCTGTACCGGCAACTCGAAGACCTGGGACGGGTGCGCTTGTCGGAGAATTTCTACATGCGCGATTTCCTGTATTCGGAGATCGCGTATGCAGAAGGCATTCCGAACCTGCCGGAAAATCCGGAGTTGGCCATCGAAGCCGGCAAGCAGCTCTGCGAGCGGGTTCTGGAGCCGTTACAGGCCGGCGTCGGCCGGCTCGCCATTCGTTCCGCTTATCGCTCGCCCGCGGTGAACGCCAAGGGTGCCGAGAACAACAATCAGTACAGCTGCGCCGGCAACGAACGCAATCGCGCCGCTCACATCTGGGACCAGCGCGACGAGCATGGGCGGATGGGCGCAACGGCCTGCGTCGTGGTGCCCGCGTTCCAGTCCTGCTATGAACGCACAGGCGACTGGACGGCGCTGGCCTGGTGGATCCACGACCACGTAGCGGAATTCCACAGCCTGTTTTTCTTTCCGAAACTGGCGGCATTCAACATTCGCTGGCTGGAGGATGCGCCGTTGCGGGACTCGATCAGGACCCATGTCAGGAACCCGAACACGGGCGACAAGGCCGCGCTCGTCGTTCGCGGTGTTCCGACCTTGAGCGACTCGGCCCGCGCGGAGTCCTGGCGCCGGGCTTTCGACTCCATTGAGACTTACGCAAATGATTGACAACCATCTACGCGTATCGAGATCTAGTCATCGGAACGATGAAGCCGACGATGAGCGCCAGAGGCGAGCGAAGGGAGCTCGGGCGGCGGCAGTCGAAGGCCGGTCGAATGCTGTCAATGGGGCTTGCCCAGTCCG
Source organism: Panacagrimonas sp. (assembly GCA_021773655.1). Classification (GTDB taxonomy): domain Bacteria; phylum Pseudomonadota; class Gammaproteobacteria; order Nevskiales; family Nevskiaceae; genus Panacagrimonas. Next base: position 16,839 of record JAJFJX010000274.1, on the reverse strand, counting down.
AGGTCGCGCGGGGGGTGGAGGTCAGTCGCGAAGCGGTGCGACGCCGGGCCGACAAGCTTGCCAATGGCGGCTTGGCGGCGCTCAAGAACGCGCGGACCCTGGGCCGGCCTTCGGGCCTGAGCGAGGTGCAGCGCAGCGCCCGACGGGACGGGCGACTCAGCGCGACGAGCTGGCGATCCGTCGGTGGAAACACATACGCAGGCCGGCGCTACAGGCCGGCGCTAAATAAATCGCTGCGCGCCAAGGTCGAACCATCGTCTTCATAGACGAATCGGGATGCTCCGAACGCTCCTGCCGGGTCCGCACCTGGGCGCCCAGGGGGAAACTCCGGTGCTGCAATACAGCTTCAGCTCGAAGCAGCTGTCGGCCATCGCCGGTGTGATCTTCAACCGGCTCTACTTCAGGCTCTATCCCGGCACGATCAGATTGGGTTCCGACTCGAAGGTCATTCCAACACATAGCTGGTACTCCGTCCCCCAGCCTCGGACCGCTTCAGGACACCCATGTCGAGCAGGGCGGTGATGTCTCGAAGTGCGGTATCCGGCGAACACTTCGCGAGCGTGGCCCATTTGCCGCTGGTGAGCTTTCCGTCGAAGCCGTCGAGGAGTTGGTTCAGCAGTTTGATCTGCCGCTCGTTGAACGAAACGCCCGCCCAGCGCTGCCAGAATCGGGCCTTCGTCAGCACGTCGTCGAGAACCGACTCCGCCTGTTCCAGAGCGCTCAACAGGCACGACAGGAACCACTGCAGCCAATCGGTGACGTCCATCGAACCCTTCTGGGTGCATTCGAGGAGGTCGTAGTAGTTCTGGCGATCTCGCTGGATCTGGGCCGACAAGCTGTAGTAGCGCTGAGATGATCGCTCTGCACGTGCCAGCGCCATATCGCCCACGGCCCTGGCGATTCGCCCATTGCCATCGTCAAAGGGATGGACGGTGACGCACCAGAGGTGCGCCAGTCCCGCACGGAGAACCGGGTCCTCGGTGGTCTGGCTGTTGAACCAGCGCAGGAAGGCTTGCATCTCGGAATCGACCTGCGCGGCAGGAGGCGCTTGGTAATGCACCCGCTCTGGTCCGTAACTTCCCGAGACAAGCTGCATCGGGCCAAGGCGGTCATCGCGCCAGGTTCCGATCTGGATCTCGTGCAGGCCGCTCCTTCCCGTCGGGAAGAGCGCAGCCTGCCAGGCCCAAAGCCTTTCGCCGGTGAGCGGTGCGGCATGGTTTCGGGTCGCGTCGAGCACCATCTCGACCACGCCCTCGACACTGCGGTCGACCGGTGCCAGCCCGCCCACATCCACGCCTAGACGCCTCGCGACGGATGATCGGACGGTGTCCGCATCGAGCTGTTCGCCCTCGATCTCGCTGGTTTTCAGGACGTCTGCGGTGAATGTGCGCACGCTGGCTTCATCACGCTGGGCGCCACCGAGTTCGGCCATGCGGCCCAGCAGATATCCCTGCGCGCGATGTACCGCCGCCAGGGGTGCAGCCAATGCAGGCGAATCGAAGCGCCAGCCAGGCCAATCGGCGTCTTGCCAGACATACCGTTTATCGCCGCTCTCCATGCGGAAAATATACTCGTCATTCACCGCAGCGGCACTACAATCACCGCATGAGAAGCGGTTAATGAAGGGTCAATCCCAGCCTGACCGCACGGCAGACAGGCATGCTGCGGGGTCGCCGGCACCCGAACGTCCGGCGGCGACAGCGGCGTTGGAGGTGCGCTCGGCGTGCAGAGCGCACCTGCAAGACCGGAAACAGGGGCATCACAGGGCGCCCCGATGGCGGACCACCGCTGGCACCGCGCCTGACCACCGTCGGGCGTGGCAGCGGCGCAGGACGGGGCAATCGCGGGCAGTCTCACGGTTCAGATTGGCAGCAAATGGTTTGCATGCTGGCTTTCGATCAGGCCCCCGTCGCCCCCGGCACGGGACTCCCAACTGGCAACTGCTCCGGTGACGCTCCGATGAACGCCCCAATGAATGCACTGGTGATTGATCACTCTCAGGAACTCGACTTTCGATTCGTCAACGCCCTGCGCGAATCCAACTGGAAACTGCGCGAGGTCATCGACAAGCGGCTGGAACCGATCGGCCTGTCCCAGGCCCGCTGGCGGCCGTTGCTGTGCCTATATCTGGGCCAGCCGCCGATGACCCAGGTGCGGCTGGCGCGCATGCTGTCGCTGGAGGCACCGGCCGTAGCGCGCCTGCTGGACCGACTGTCGGCCTGCGGCTGGATCGTTCGCCGCGACTGTCCGGATGACCGCCGCGCCTACCACGTGGAACTGACGCCGCGTGCGCGCAGTCTGTGCGTCGAGATCGACCAGATCGTCACGCAGGTCCGTCGCCAGGGGCTGAACGGCGTGCAGGCACAGGAACTGGCGGTCGCCACATCGGTGCTGGAGCGGGCGCGGGACGGCTATGCGGCGCTGCTGGATTCGGGGGTCAAGCCGGCGCCGGCGCGACGGCGGCGCAGAACCATCCGACCGAAGGCCGCAGCCGGCATCGACGTATCCCCGCGCGCCATCGAATAGAATTCCGTTGATTGCAACCCGAGGAAGCCCTGCGTTTGTTCCAGATCAAGCCCAGCATGTGCCGTTGCGCTGGCGCGGCGCTCGCCCTGACGATGCTTGTGGCCTGCAGTGCAGCCCATGCGATCGACTTCGAGTTCGTCGCCAAACGGGCACAGGACCTGGCGGAACGCCCCTACCAGGCGCCCCCGGACACCGCCGTGCCGCGCGAGCTGCAGGACCTGAGTCCGGATCGCTACCGCGCGATTCGCTTCAAGCCCGAACGCGCGGTCTGGAGCGGGCAGCGCAACCTACCGTTCGCGCTCGAACTGGTGCACCTGGGCCAACACTACCGGCGACCGGTGCGCATTCACCTGCTGACCGCAGACGGGGTTGCGCCGCTGCCCTTCCGCGCCGACTACTTCGACTACGGCAAGCTCGATGCACAGCTCAGCCCGGAAGCCTACGGCGACATCGGCTTCGCCGGCTTCCGGGTGCACCATCGTGATGCGCAGGACCCCACCGGCAACCTGCCGGAGGTCCTCAATTTCCTCGGCGCCAGCTACTTCCGGGCTGCCGGGAAGGGCCAGCGCATGGGACTGGCGGCGCGCGCGCTGGCAGTGGATACCGGACTGCTGTCCGGCGAGGAGTTCCCCTACTTCACCGACTTCTGGATCGCCTGGCCGCGCAGCGAAGACGAGCACCTGAAGATCTATGCGCTGATGGATTCGCGCCGCATGGCCGGCGCCTACCGTTTCGTTCTCGAGCCGGGCGACACCACCCGCATGGAGGTCACCGCCCGCATCCACCTGCGCGAGAGCGTGACCAAGTTCGGCATCGCGCCGCTGACCAGCATGTATCTGTTCGGTGAAAACCAGCGCGCGGCCCAGGAGGACTACCGCCCCGAGGTGCACAAGTCGGACGGCCTGCTGGTGCACACCGGCAACGATGAATGGGTCTGGCGGCCGCTGATCAACCCCCGGCGCCTGATCGTGACCTCGTTTGCCACGCGCAATCCAAAGGGGTTCGGGCTGATGCAGCGCGACCGCAACTGGGATCACTACCAGGACCTGGACCGCCGCGATGACCTGCGGCCCAGCGCCTGGGTCACGCCGCGCGGCGCCTGGGGCGACGGTCGCGTGGAACTGGTGATGATCCCGACCCCGGACGAGTTCAACGACAACATCGTCGCCTACTGGGTCCCGGAGACGCCGCCGCCGGTCGGTCCCGGCCTGGACTTCAGCTACCACCTGGACTGGCAGGCGCAGCAGCAGACCAGCCCCCCCTCGGGCTGGACCGTGCAGTCCAGGCGCGGCCGCGGCTGGAGCGAGCAGGCCGATGCGTCCCTGCGCATGGTGGTGGACTTCGACGGCCCGCGCCTGCGCGCGCAGCCCGAGGATGCCAAGCTGCTCGGCGCCATCTGGCTCAACGACAACGGCGCGCTGCTCGAACGCGAGGTGCGCCGCAACGACATCGACGGCAGCTGGCGCCTGAGTTTCCGCCTGCGGCGCCTGGATGACAGCAAGCCGGTCGAGATCCGTGCTTTCCTCAAGAACGACCAGGACGTGCTGACCGAAACCTGGAGCTATCTGCTCGCACCCTGATGGATGCAGCCGCGCAACCGCCGTCGACAGAAGTCCGTGCACGGCAGTACCTGGCGTCGTTGCGGCCGGCGCTGCAGCCGGACGAGCGCGCAACGGGCCATGCCGCGGATGCGTCGCATACCCTCGACTTCCAGACCATCCACCGTCAGATGACCCCGGGCGCGCCAAGCGAACCGGTGTCCATGGGTTCGATTCGCGCGCGCCTGCGGCAGCACTGGGAGCAACGTCATCATCGCGGCGACGCCGGGCTCGATCAGGCGCTGCAGGATGACATCCAGCGGCGCACACGCCTGGTCACCATGCCGGCGCTGGCGCGCGCCTCGATGACGCCGGTGCCATGGAACACCGGCCTGCTGGCGCGTCTGAGCGCCCTCTTCGGCGGCCGGCGCGCCGCTGCGCGCGGACGTCTGAGCAGCCGCCAGGAACCCGCCGCAGCCGATCCGGCCGGTGGCGACACCGACACCGAGCGCGAGGTGCACTGGCTGGGTGCGGCGCGGCTGCGCCGCAGCTTCCTGCTGGCGCTGATCCTCGGCCAGACCTGGCTGGCGACCTATTTCATGACCGCGATCCTGCCCTACCACGGCAGTCACTGGCTGGAGATGCTGATCCTGGCCATCTACGCGATCCTGTTCGCCTGGGTCGGCACCGGCTTCTGGACCGCGCTGATGGGGTTCATGGTGCTGCTGCGCGGCCGCGACCGCTTCTCCATCAGCGGCACGGCGGCGGCGGACCTTGCGATTCCCGACGAGGCCCGGACCGGAATCCTGGTGCCGATCTGCAACGAGGACGTCGGCCGCGTCTTTGCCGGCATCCGCGCCACCTACGATTCGCTGGTTCGAACCGGTCTGCGGGATCGCTTCGACGTCTTCATCCTGTCCGACAGCAGCGATCCCGACACCCGCGTCGCCGAACTGGAGGCCTGGGTTCGGCTGTGCCGTGAGGTCAACGGCTTCGGCCACATTTTCTATCGCCGCCGCAGCAACCGCATCCGCCGCAAGTCCGGCAATGTCGCCGACTGGTGCCGCCGCTGGGGCAGCCAGTACCGATACATGATCGTGCTCGACGCCGACAGCGTGATGTCCGGCGCCTGCCTGACGCGACTGGTGCAATTGATGGAGGCCAACCCCAGGGCCGGCATCATCCAGACCGCGCCGCGCGCCGCCGGCCGCGAGACGCTCTACGCGCGCATCCAGCAGATGGCGACGCGCGTGTACGGCCCGCTGTTCACTGCCGGCCTCCATTACTGGCAGCTCGGCGAGAGCCATTACTGGGGGCACAACGCGATTTTGCGCGTGGCCCCGTTCATGCGGCACTGCGCGCTGGGTCGCATCGAAGGCCATGGACCGCTGGCCGGCGAGATCCTGAGCCATGATTTTGTCGAGGCCGCGCTGATGCGGCGCGCCGGCTGGAGTGTGTGGATCGCCTACGACCTGCCGGGGTCCTTCGAAGAGATGCCCCCGTCGCTGCTCGACGAACTCAAGCGCGACCGCCGCTGGTGCCAGGGCAACCTGCAGAACTTCCAGCTTTTCACCGCCCAGGGCCTGCATCCGGCGCATCGGGCAGTGTTCATGACCGGCGTCATGGCCTATCTCTCGGCGCCGCTGTGGTTCGCCTTTCTGGTGCTGTCCACCGCGCTGCTGGCGGTCAACGTACTGGCCGAGCCGGTGTACTTCACCGAACCCTACCAGCTGTTCCCGAGTTGGCCGGAGTGGCACCCGGAGTGGGCGATCCGCCTGTTCGGTGCCACCGCCACCCTGCTGTTCCTGCCCAAGCTGCTGGCTGCCTTGCTGCTGCTGTTGCGCCCACCCGAACTGCGCGGATTCGGCGGGCCGCTGCGCATGCTGGCCAGCGTCGGCCTGGAAACCCTGTTCTCCGCACTGCTGGCTCCGATCCGCATGCTGTTCCACACCCAGTTCGTGCTGGGTGCGCTGATGGGCTGGAAGCTGGTGTGGAAGTCCCCTCCCCGTGGCGACAACCAGACCGGCTGGAGCGAGGCCCTGTCCAAGCATGGCGGTGGCACGCTGCTGGGCATCGCCTGGGCCGCCGGGGTGTACTGGCTGCAGCCGCAGTTCCTGTGGTGGCTGCTGCCGGTGGTGGGCAGCCTGATCCTGGCGATTCCGCTATCGGTGTGGAGCTCACGTGTCGGCCTGGGACATCGGTTCCGCAGCGCGCGCCTGTTCCTGATTCCCGAAGAGTCGATGCCGCCACGAGAGCTGCGCTGGCTCTGGAGCGCAATGCGACGCCAGGGCGCACAGCCCGGATTCATCGAGGCGGCGGTGGACCCGGCGGTCAACGCACTGATCTGTGCCGCCGGCATCCCGCGACCGCGGCGACCGGCGGCACTCGGCGTGCAGCGCGAGCAGTTGATCGCGCGCGCGGTACGCCAGGGCCCCGACGCACTCGACACGGACGCGCGCAACATCGTGCTGGGCGACCCGCTGTTGCTGTCGCGGCTGCACCAGGGGGTCTGGACCGAACCGGATGCACACCTGGACTGGAGCCCCGAAACCCGCTGAACCCAAGGGCCGACCCCGGCACCCGGGCCGGAGGCTGTCACGCAACGGTCACCCCGACTTCATTTTGCTTCCACGCACGTTTCATAGATTGGCGGGAGTCGAAATGGAGAAATCTCGATGTCGGTGTTCATCGATAAGACCGTCACGCTCGCCGAAACGCCCTTTGTTGCGCCCCCGAAATTCGTTGTCGGCTTTGCCCGCAGCGAAGAGGAAATCGTCGAAACGCAGCGCCTGCGTTACCGCATCTTTGCCGAGGAACTCGGCGCACAGATCGACGGTGGCGACCAGAGCCTGGACCGCGATACCTACGATCCCTGGTGCGAGCACCTCACCGTGCGCGACACCCACAGCGGCCGCATCGTGGCCTGCACCCGCATCCTGACAGACACCAGGGCACCCGATGCCGGTGGCTTCTACTCCTCTGGCGAGTTCGACCTGGCGATGGTCGACGCCCTGCCCGGACGGGTGATGGAAATCGGGCGGACCTGCGTCGATCGAGATTTTCGCAGCGGGGCGGTGATCGCGGTGCTGTGGCACGGCATTGCCGCCTATATCACCACGCACGGCTACGATTATCTGTTCGGCTGCGCCAGCATCGGGCTGGAGGACGGCGGCGCCCAGGCCCACGCGATCCTGCAGCAGATCAAGTCGCGTCACCTGGCACCGGCCACGCAACACGTGCGGCCGTATTACCCGCTGCCGGCCGCCGACGGCCGGGTCCACGAGAAGGTCCGCATGCCGCCCCTGCTCAAGGCCTACCTGAGCCTGGGCGCCAAGGCTTGCGGAGAAGCGTACTGGGACCGCGAATTCAACTGCGCGGACGTCTTCATGCTGCTCAACGTCAGCGACCTCAACCCGCGCTACGCCCGCCATTTCCTGGATCGATCCAGTACCGTGGACCTTGCGGCCGGCCACGCCTGAACCTGGCGCCATGATGTCCCTGCCACGATCTGAGGTGGACGAGGCCCTGGCAGCGGGTCGGCTGCCGGCCCGCGCAGCGGGGTCGCGACTGCGGCTGGCCGGAAGACTGCTACTGCTGATCCCGCACCTGGCCTACGGCCTGCTGCTGGCGCTGGCACTGCGGATGGGGGCGGGGCGCCGGCTCGATCCTCAACTGCTGGCGCAGCACTGGTCGCGCGGCCTGCTGAGAATCCTTGGCCTGCGCCTGAAGCTCAGTGGACCGGCGCCGCGGGAAGGCGGATTGATCGTGGCCAATCATGTGTCCTGGCTGGACATTCCGGTCCTGTTCGCCAGTCGGCCATTGCGGTTCGTGTCCAAGTCCGAGGTCCGTCACTGGCCCATCGCCGGCTGGCTGGCGGACGCCGCCGGCACCTTCTACATCCGTCGCGGCAAGGGCGGATCGCGGCCGCTGATCCGGCGCCTGCGACCGCACCTGGAATCCGGCGGCTCGGTGGCGGTGTTTCCCGAAGGCACCACCACCGCAGGGCGCGAGGTGATGGCCTTCCACCCGCGCCTGTTCGCCGCAGCGATCGAATCCCGGCGTCCGGTGCACGTCGTTGCCCTGCGCTACAGCCGCGACAGTGACGGTGCCGACCTCGCGCCGTTCATCGGCGATGACGATCTGGTTTCCCACCTGCTGCGGCTGCTGCGCAGTCCCGGCCTGACGGTGGAACTGCGCTATTGCGCCGAACTGTGCCCGCAGCAGCGGAGCCGCGAGGACCTGGCCAACGGCGCCCACGCCGCGATCAGCCGGGTGCTGCAGGCCCCGCCGGAATGAAGGTTCGCGCACGCCGTCCCGCGGCCGGGCTCCGGGGCGCGTAAAATGCGCCGATGAAACCTGAGCCCGCCCCTGCCCGCCCCCCCGTGATCGCCGGCGTCAAGCTGCGCGGCGCCGACAAGATGGCGCGAATCCCGGTCAAGTTCGAGGTCACCACGCAGATGCCGCGCAAGCCGGCGTGGATCCGCGCACGACTGGGTCACTCGGCAGAAGTCGACCGCATCAAATCGATCCTGCGGCGCGAGAATCTGCACACGGTGTGCGAAGAGGCCAGCTGCCCGAATCTTTCCGAATGTTTCGGCAAGGGCACCGCGACCTTCATGATCATGGGAGACATCTGCACCCGGCGCTGCCCGTTCTGCGATGTCGCCCACGGCCGCCCCAACCCGCTGGACACCGAAGAACCGCAGAAGCTGGCCGCGACCATCGCCTCGCTCGGCCTGCGCTACGTGGTCATCACCAGCGTCGACCGCGACGATCTGCGCGACGGCGGTGCCGCCCACTTTGCCGACTGCATCCGCCAGGCGCGGATGGCGAGCCCGGCGCTGCGGATCGAGGTGCTGGTGCCGGACTTCCGCGGTCGCATGGACCCGGCGCTGGCGATCTTTGCCGACACGCCGCCGGATGTCTTCAACCACAACCTGGAAACCGTCCCGCGCCTGTACCGTCGCGCACGGCCCGGATCGGATTACGCCTGGTCGCTGGAGCTGCTGCGGCGCTTCAAGGCCCTGCATCCCGTGGTCCCCACCAAGTCCGGCCTGATGCTCGGGCTCGGCGAGTCCATCGAAGAGATCGAGCAGGTGATGCGCGACCTGCGCCAGCACGGCGTCGACATGCTGACCCTGGGTCAGTACCTGCAACCCTCACCCAACCACCTGCCGGTCGAGCGCTTCGTGCATCCCGACGAGTTCGAACGCCTGCGCGTGGCTGGCGAACAGATGGGTTTTGCCCATGTGGCCAGCGGCCCGATGGTGCGATCCAGCTACCACGCCGACGTGCAGGCCCACGACCTGATGCAGGCGCAGCAGGCATGAGCGGGGGGCTGGCCGCGGGCCTGCCTGCGGGCCGGGCCACGGCGGCCGACCTGGCCGATTGACTGCGTCGTTCCGGGACCGCGCCGCGCAACCCGGGCACCGGCGGCTTCCCGCCGCGTGCAATGCGCAGTGCGTCGAATCCGATCAGGGCAGCAGTTCGACCCGCAGCGCGCGTTGATCGCCTCGTCCGTGCTTGTCGAGCACGCGGACCTGGAACTGCCCGGGCCGTGACGGGTTCCAGCCCAGCGCGACCCCGGGGGCGGTGGTGCCGACATAGGCGTCGTCCACGAACCAGTAAAGGTGGCGGACATCACCCTCGGCATGGGCGTTCAGGACCAGCCGGGTCTGGCCCAGATGCCCATCGCGGACCGGGTAGCGCACCCCGTCCAGGGGCGACACGATCTGCGGCGCCGGACCGCGAGGGTGCTCGGTCCCGCAGTCGTCGGCGGGCGGCGGGCGGCGCGCAACGCCGGCCTGCGCGAACAGGCGCATCAGGTCAGAAGGCCAGTATTCGTGAAGCTCCCAGCGGACCTGCGCGGGTTCGAACGGGGCGCAGGCACGCCGACCGCTGCGCCGGTCGACTGCCACCCGCCGATGCAGACGCGACAGGCGGATCGGAGAGGTGCCCGGGATGAACGCGGTGGAGGTGGTCTGCGGACAATGTGCATTGGGCAGGTCACCGGAGGCCGTGCACACCTCGACGTGCGCCAGGTTCGGGGGCTGCGTGCGCGCCGGCTCGACGAAGTCCGGATGGGCGCGCAACGCCTCGACCATGCGGAAGAACAGCGGTGCCGCAGCGTGCAGACCGACGAAGGCCGGGTTGGAACGCCCGTCGAATTCGCCGACCCACACCGCCAGCACGTAAGGACCGAACACGCCCACGGTCCAGGCGTCGCGAAAACCCCAGGAGGTGCCGGTCTTCCATGCCACCGGCCCGCCGCCGGCGACGCCCTGGATTACCAGATCGTCCGGCCGCGGGTTGGCGCGCAACATGTCCAGCAGCATGTAGCTGGCCTCGGCCGACAACAGCCGGGCGCCATCGTCGGCCGGCAGCTCATCTTCTTCACTGAACCTGATGCCTCGCAGCCGCCCGCCATTGGGCAGCACGGCGTACAGACGCAACAACTCCTCGATCGTCAACTCGCCCCCGCCGAGCACCAGCGCCAGGCCGTAATGCTCGGGGCTGGCCAGGCCCTCGACGCCGGCATCGCGCAGCAGGCCGTGCAGGCCCGGGCCACGCAGACGCGAAGCCAGCGCCACGGCCGGCACATTGCGCGAACGGACCAGCGCCTGGGTGGCATCGATGGGACCGACAAAGGCGCCATCGAAGTTCTCCGGCGAGAAGGGCCCGAACGCCGTCGGCGCATCCTTGAGCACGGTGCGCGGATGGATCAGGCCCTGGTCGATGGCCAGACCGTAGATGAAGGGCTTGAGCGTCGATCCCGGCGACCGCCGGGCACGGGTGCCGTCGACCTGGCCGTGAAGATCGGCGTCCAGAAAATCGGCCGAGCCGATCAGCGCGCGCACGCCCATGTCGCGCCAGTCCAGCAGCATGGCGGCGGCGTTGCGCAACCCGAGGCTGGCGTGGCGCAACAGGTGGCGATCCACCTCCCGCTGCAGGGCGCGCTGCAGACTCAGGTCCACGGTGCCGCGAATCTGGCGGGCACCCGTACCCGCCAGCAGGCGACGGCTCAGGTGGGGCGCTTCGAACGGCAGGTCGTCGATACCACGGTAGTTCAGCGGCAGGGCGACAAGGCCGCGCTCGTGGGCATCGTCCGGATGTGCAGTCACCCAGCGCTCGAACAGGCGCTGGCGCGCGGCGCGCAAGGCTTCGGGTTCGGTCTTGCCTGGCGCAGGCGCACGCGCCCGCGGTGACTGCGGAATCAGCACCAGGCTCAGCGCCTCCGGCAGGCTCAATCGCGCTGCCGGCTTGTCGAAATAGATGCGCGCCGCGGTCCCCACACCCTGTACGTTGCCACCGTAGGGCATCAGGTTCAGATGCGCCTCCAGCAGCTCGCGCTTGGCGTAGCGGGCCTCCAGCCAAAGGGCGGCGGCGACCTGCCGCAACTTGCCCGGAATGCGGCGCGTGTCCAGGCCGTAGTGGAGCCGCGCCAACTGCATGCTCAGGGTGGAACCACCCTGTCGAGCGCCCCCGCCGACCGTTGCCCAGGCCGCACGCAGCAGCGCAAATGGATTGACGCCAGGGTGCAGGAAGTAGTGCCGATCCTCGTGCAGCAGCAGGGCCTGCACCAGCACCGGCGAAACGGCGTCCAGGGGTGTCCACAGCCGGTACTGCTGGTCTGGCGCCAGGGTCAGGCGCAGCAGCCGCCCGTGGCGGTCGTGCACTGCCTGCGAGGCCCCGATGCTGTCGACCAGTGGCGGACGCGGCGCATGCCGGATCGCCACCAGTACCGCCACCAGGACCAGGGTCGCGACCGCCGCGACGGGCAACCCGCGTCTGAGTCGGCGCCGCAGGACCGGGTTACACCGAGAACGAGGACCCGCAGCCGCAGGTGGTGCTGGCGTTGGGATTGCGGATCACGAACTGCGCGCCTTCCACGCTTTCCTTGTAGTCGATCTCGGCGCCGGTCAGGTACTGCAGGCTCATCGGATCGACGACCAGCCGCACGCCGTGATTTTCCACCTGCATGTCGTCGGATTCGGCGGCTTCATCGAACTTGAACCCGTACTGGAAGCCCGAACAGCCGCCTCCGGTGATGAACACCCGCAGCACCTGGTGCGGGTTGTCTTCCTCGTCCAGCAGCTCGCGCACCTTGCGCGCTGCCGAGTCGGAGAACAGCAGAGGCAGGTCAGCGGCGGAATCGGGAGCGGTTTGAACTTGCATGGACGTCAATGCCTCGTGAATTTCAGGATGCGATCTTGGGCCGGCGCAGGTCATGGACCGCGCTGGGCAAGGTGCCGGGCGTGGCGATGGTGCCGGCGGCAACGTCGCCGCGCTGCTCGCCGATGGCGGTGGGTGCGCGGTCGCCGTTGGGGTCATGCACCATCTGACCGTTGACCTCGGCCCCGGGTTGCACCTCCAGCACGTTGTAGTACAGGTTTCCGGTGACCCGTGCCGCCGCCGCCAGAGTCAGTTTCTCGGTGGCATGGACGTTGCCTGACACCCTGCCATTGACACTCATGATGGGGACGCTGACATCGCCTTCAACGGTGCCCTGCTCGCTGATCGACAACGAGGCCGGCTCGCCGACGGTGGCGATGACCTTGCCGCGGATCAGACCGTCGACGTGCAGGCCACCGCTGAACAGCACATCGCCGCGGATTTCGGTCTTGCCGCCGACCAGGGTGTCTACCGCCAGCGCCTTCTTGCGCCCGGGATTGTCGCTGCCACCAAAGATGGCCATCTGCTACTCCTTGCCCGCTTCGACCAGCCGGGACCAATCGTGGGATTCCTCGACCTTGCCGGACTTGGCCGATCCGTTGTCGATCGACAGGGTAACCGTTACCCGTGAAGGTAGGAATCCCGGCGGCAGGCGCAGCTCGCCGCTGAACTCCTGAAAGGCACGAAAGGCGAACGCGCGGTCCGGCGCTGCGCCGACTTCCAGTTCGTGGACGGGGTAGGACCGGAGCTTGCCGTCCTCCAGACCCTCGACGACCAACAGGTAGGTGCCCTCGGCCAGACGGTTGCGCTGCAAAGGCTGGACCAGCACCAGGTCGTAGAGCCAGTGCCGAACTTCCGCGCCGGGGCGCAGCGCCAACTGCAGCACACGCAGCCCGGTGTGCGGCTGATCCGGTGACACGATGCTGCGATACAGAGCCAACTGCTGGCGCAGGCCGACCAGATCCGATTCCAGCCCGGTGACGGTGGTGCGCAGGGCCTCGCAGGCCTGGGAGTCGATCTCGCAGGAGCGGGCGACGAAAGTACTCTGACCGCGCAGGTCATCGAGTTCTTCGCGGGCCTGGCGCAGGTCGCGGACCAGTCGCTTGCGCTCTTCTCGAAGTTGCACGATCTCGCTGTCCGGGTCTGCCATCCAGCCGGCGTGCGGATCCCGCAGGTACACCAGGCCCATTCCGATCATGGCCAGCAGCAGCAGAACGGCGCCGATCCACGCTCCGATGCGCAGGGCGGAATGCCCGCGATGGACGACGATCCGGTGACGCTTCACGGCGCCAGCGGCGGCGCTTCCAGACCCTGCGTTTCGGGAAAGTCGAACATCAGGTTGAAACACTGCAAAGCCTGCCCGGAGGCGCCCTTGACCAGATTGTCGATTACCGACAACACGATCAGTGTCTTGCGATCCGGCGCGCGGTGCAGCGCGATGCGGCAGACGTTGGAGCCGCGCACGCTGCGCGTTTCCGGGTGCTCACCGGCCGGCAGGATGTCGATGAAGGGTTCGCCCTTGTAGCGCTGCTCGAACAGCTTCTGAAAGTCGTAGTCCGGGTCCTTGGGGCGCACATAGACCGTCGCGTGGATCCCGCGGCTCATCGGCACCAGATGCGGGACAAAGGTCAGTCCTACCGGTTTCTCGGCGTACAGCGCGAGCTGCTGCTCGATCTCCGGCTGGTGCCGATGCCCGGACACGCTGTAGGCCTTGAAGCTGTCGGTCGCCTCGCAGTAAAGCGAGCCGACCCTGGCCTCGCGCCCGGCACCGCTGACACCGGACTTGGCGTCGGCAATGATGCCGTCGAGCTGGATCAGATCCATCTCCAGCAGCGGCATCAGCGCCAGTTGAACGGCGGTGGGGTAACAACCCGGACTCGCCACCAAGCGGGCGTTGGCGACCGAAAAGCGCTCCCACTCCGGCAGTCCGTAAACCGATTCCTGCAGCAGGTCGAAGGCCGTGTGCGGCTGCTTGTACCAGCGCTGAAAGACATCGCGATCCTTCAGGCGAAAGTCGGCCGACAGGTCCACGATGCGCACACCGCGGTCGATCAGCTGCGGCGCCATCTGCATGCAGGTGCCGTGCGGCGTGGCGAAGAACACCGCATCGCACTGGGCAAGCCGTTCGATGTCGGGTGATTCGAACACCGCGTCGACATGGCCACGCAACTGCGGAAACAGATGATCAGCGCGCCGGCCCGATTCCTGGCGTGAGGTCAGGACCTTCACTTGTGCGCCCTGGTGGTGCGCCAGCAGGCGCAGGAGCTCGGCGCCGGTGTAGCCGGTGCCGCCGACGATGCCGACCTTGGTCATGAGCCATCCGTGCGGGTAAAGACCGCTATCCTAACAGCCCGACTCCAGAACGATGCGCGTCGATGCTGCTTTGGATCAAGGCGTTCCACGTCATATTCATGGTCACCTGGTTTGCCGGCCTGTTCTATCTGCCGCGTCTGCTGGTCTATCACACGCAGGTCGGCCCCGGTGCGGAACATGATCGCTTCTGCGTCATGGAGCGCAAGCTCTACGCCATCATGACCCTGGGGATGATCCTGACCTGGGTGTTCGGAATCTGGATGCTGACCATGTTGCCCGGCCACATGAGCCAAGGCTGGATGCACGCCAAGCTGGCACTGGTGGTCACGCTGACCGGCTACCACGGCTGGCTGAAGGCACACCTGCGCCGGTTTGCGGCCGGCACCAACACGCGCAGCCACGTTTTCTGGCGCTGGGCCAACGAAGCGCCGGTGCTGGTGCTCTTCGGCGCGGTGATCCTGGTGATCGTCAGACCGTTCTGAGGCGGCGCGCTGCAACGGCGCGTGGCATTGCGACTTCGCCGGGTCGGCCCGGGACGCTGCCCTCGGGGGCTCCCCCGACTCCATCGTGACGCGCGCCCCCAACAGGCTGCAAACCCGGCGGCCGCGTCTGGTCTTCAGGTTGCGCCCGTCTCCAGTTCTAACCGGCCGGCCTGTCATATGGCGGGCATGAATGCCCACAACCCCCGGCCGGATGTTCTGCAGGTCACTCTCAGCAGGTCACTCTCAGCAGGTCACTCGATGAAGGCGCTCGTCACTTCCCGCTTCTGACGAGTCGCGCTGATGACGAGGCGAGCTGACGAGGCGAGCTGACGAGGCATGGTGAATCCACGGCGAGCAGGCGCAACACCACCGGACCAGAAATCCGCCGGCGATACATGTCCTTGAACTTCAGGAAAATCCTTCGATAAGGACCTTGAAGAATGCCCTTGGAGACAGCCGCACTATCCCAGCGACGCCGCGGTGGACACCATCATCAGGTCTGCCAGCTTGAGTGTGACGCCCGGCGGTGCACTCAAGGCCGAGGACACCACATCGCGCGCCTGCGGCACGCACTTGCCGCAACAGGACCCGACGCCGAGCTCGCGGCTGACCTCGCGCAGGCTGGTGGCGCCCTGGCGGACCGCATCTCGGATATGCCGATCAGAGACCGCTTTGCAGATGCAGATGTACATGCAGCGGACGTTAACGTTAATGCGAATGATAGTCAACGCGTGTTTCAAGGTGGGCGCAGACCGGCCCTCCAAAGGTGCAGACTGCCCTTTTATGAGCGCTGCGATAAGCGTGGTCCCGGCTCAGGCCGACGACACTGATGAGCGCCAGGTAATGAGCGCCTGGAAAGGGATACCCGGCTCGAAGCCATGCGTCCATCGACCGCAGCGCTGGCCGCTTGAAGTTGCAATTACCCCCGACCCTCATTGCGGCGAAGTCAGCCGGCGGAGTCGCGACACCCGATCGACTTCCCATCGGGTCGACGCTTGCGACTCCAACCGCCAACGCCGCCCTCTTCTCAGGTGAACTCCACAAAGTTCATGCGGCCGAACGCGTCAATTCCCGATTGGTTCGTGTCGTTGTCGAACGTCGCGAGCTGCACGCGAGCGGCTGCGTTCGACCAGTCGGTGTCGAACCAAAGTTCCCCTCTTCCGCTGGTACTGTTGAAGACCAGCACCAGTGCATTGCTTGCACTGCCGCCAACTCCGCCAGTGATCTGCGCAGCGGTCTGCGCAGCGCTGATCTCGATCATGTGGTTGTCGTCGGCGGTGTCGATGTTCGCGATCGAAGTCCTGACCTGATAATCGCCGGCGGCGAGAACGGTGCCCGCTGCCGAGGCCGTGGTGCCGCCGAAATTCACGAACCCCTGAGCAATGCCGATCTGGTCGGTTCCAGCTCCATTGCCCGCCAGGAAATCGACGACGGCGTCTACCCCCTGGGCGCTGGAGTTGAACCTGAACTGGTCAGTCCCAGCACCGCCTTGTAGCGTGTCATTGCCCGCGCCGCCGGTAAGCTGATCATTGCCGGTACCGCCGACAATCAGATCATCACCACCACCACCAGCAAGAACATCGTTCAGCGCATTTCCGAAGATCAGATCCCGCCCGGAACCTCCGGTGAGGTTGTCCGCGGAGTCATCGGCCGCGGCACCTCCTTCGCCTGCAATGATGTTGTTGGTGGTGCTGGCCGACAGGTTGATGGTGCGGACGGTCGTCGTCGGATCTTCACTGCGTACGAGGTAGGGGCCAGTGCCGAGGTCGTATCCCAGATAACTCGCGCCACCCACGAACGTCAACGAT
>JAJFJX010000273.1 GCA_021773655.1 Panacagrimonas sp. | reverse complement strand
AGCGGAATATCGCCTCGTGCGCCGGTGCCTGCATCGCATCCGCACTCAGTAATGCGAATCCGTCAGTTCGACGTCGGCATGTGCCCAGGCTCGATCCAGCCGCGCCTGGACCTCGTCGGCCGGCTTGTTCTGGGCCCGCAGCGCCCGTACCAGCCCATGCAGCGCCCAGCCGTTGTCGGGAAACTGATCCAGATCGGCCCGGTAGACCGTCTCGGCCTGCGCCGCCTTGCCGGCGCGCAGCAACACCGCGCCAAGGTTGTGCCGCACCGGGATCGGCCACGCCGGCGGCTCGTCGTAGGACAGCGTGTCAGCCAGCGCCACTGCCGACTGCAGTGATTCGATGGCGGTGCTCCAACGTCCCGAGGCCGCCGCGATCTCGCCATCGAGAATGCGCTCGGCAATCTCCAGCAAGGTCGAAACCGCGTGCAGCCCCCACACCGAGGCATCGCGCAGCGCCGGATCGGCCTTCAGTGCACGCAGGGCCTCCAGTTCCTGGCGAGCGGCCTCCAGACGGCCCTGGCGCAACTGCGCCAGGCCGCGACCGTAACGCAGCAGTGCCGCCGGATAGGGCAGGTCCGGCAGCGGCTCGGCGAGCAGCTCGCCCCAGCGACCGAACCGGATGCGCGCGAAGTACGGCGCCGCCCAGTAATGCTGCAGGCCCAGATAGCCGGGCTGGCGCGAACGTTCCAGGTCCATGCGCAGGGCCACCTCACCGGCCGACGTCAGCGCCTTCGCCGAGTCGCCGAGCATCATGCTGCTGGCAAACAGGAAATGCTGGTTGTGGGGAATGTAGCCGCGGATGTAGAGCCCCGGACCGGGCTGGCAGCGTTCCAGGTAACGCTGGTCGGCGGCGATGGCGCGCAGGTTGGCGCGGCTGGCCTCGAAATAGCGGCCGGTGCGCAGGTAGATGTGCGAGGCCATGTGCACCAGATGACCGGCGTCGGGGGCCAGGGTCTCCAGGCGATGCGCCGCATCCAGTGCCCGCTGCGGCTGCGCCGAGGCTTCCACCGCGTGGATGTAGAGATGATTGGCGCCGGGGTGCTCGGGATGGTCCTGCAGCACGCGCTCGAGCACCGCGATGATCTCGTGGGTCCACTCGCGCGGCCGGCCCTGGCGGTCGTACAGGTTCCAGGGATGCAGGTTCATCAGCGCCTCGGCAAACAGGGTTCGGGCGTCCGGGTCCTGCGGATAACGCGTGACCAGCTCGCGCATCGCTTCGGCATAGGCCTGATCGAGGTCGCGACGGCTGGCCGGGGCGCTGGGTGCATAGCGCGTCGCCAGCGCCTCGATGTAGGCGCGTTCGCGCGCGCTGACGGTGCCGGCGAGCTGACGCGCGCGGCCGATGCGGATCCAGGCCTGGGCATAGTCCGCAGCTTCCATGCCGGCATTGATGTGAGGCCCCAGCACCAGTGCCGCGCCCCACCAGCACATGGCGCAGGCGGCGTCGAGCTCGGCAGCGCGCAGGAACGCTCGCCCGGCAGCGTCGTGGTTGAAACCGTAGGCCAGCACCAGCCCCTGGTTGAACCAGCGTCGGGCCGTTTGGTTGGCGATGCTGAAGTCGGCCGAATAGTCCCCCAGATCGGCCAGTTGCGGATCGCCGGTCTCGACCGGCACCGGTCCGACGGTATCCACTGGTGCCGGGGCCGGTCGCAGCCACAGCGCATAGGCCAGACCACCGAGGGCAAAACAGATCGCGGCGACCGACGCGATCAGCCGAGGTGGCGTCACGTCTGCCGCGGCAACGGCGGCGAGCGCCTGTCATCGATGCCCTGCGCCAGCACCGTCAGGTCCACGCTCTCGCCCACCAGCAGATCGCCACGACGCACGAAGCCGGGCTTGACCCACCACACCAGCAGCGGCAGCACCAGCAACGCCATGACCATGTTGATCGACATGATGACCACCAGCAGCATGCCCATGTCGGCGAGGAACTTCAGGCCGGACATGAAGTACCAGGGCATGATGCCGACCGCCATGATGGTGGCCGTGAACAGGATCGCCTTGCCGGTGGTACGCAGCGCCTCGGTGATGGCACCGGCCCAGTCCTCGTTGCGGGCCTGGAATTCCTCGCACATGCGCGACAGCAGATAGATGCCGTAGTCGATGCCGACTCCGACGCCGATGGCGGCGACGATCAGCGAGTTGACGTCCAGGCCCACGCCGAGCAGATGCATGGTGGCGACCATCGCCTGATGCGAAAGATTGACCGGCACCAGCAGGATCACGCCGGCCAGGAAAGATCGGTAAGCAAAGCTGCACAGGAAGAAGATCGCCAGATTGAGCATGCCGATCATCACCCAGTGGAAGCGGTCCACCACGATGTTCACCGCCTCCTGCAGCGCGATGGTGCCGGTACCCAGCCGGACGCGGGTGTGTTCCGTATCCACGCGGGCCCTGGAGATTGCTTCTCGCGCTGCGGCCAGCGCCTGGTCTACGGTTTCCTGCTTGTTGTCCGGGTACCACAGCGACACGGTGGCGTGCTGCATGGTGTCGTCCACCACGTGGGCGTAGTTCTTGGCACCGGAGCCCATCATCACGCCGATGGTGGCGGCGTTGACGGCGCGGTCGCGATCATCCAGCGGCAGCCACTTGGGACTGCCACCCTGGAACAGGCGGTTGGACTCGCGCAGGTAGTCGTTGAACGACAGCGTCGCCCGCGGCGGGGGATCGGAGGCTTCGAGCAGGCGCTGCAGATCGAGCATGGTCATCACCGTCGAGGCGCGCGACACGTTCCACGCCTCGGTCTTGGGGTTCTTCGCCTCAAGCACGATCTCCAGCGTATTGACGCCGGGGAAGTGGTCGTTGATGGCGCGCACCGCGGTGTTGAAGTCGGAGTCCTCCCACAGCAGGTTGGTGCCCTCGACCGGATTGCCGATGCGGATCTGCGAGGCGGTGTAGACCGCCAGCACCGCACCGACCACCACCACTGCGGTGGTCCAGCGCGCGAGCGGCCCGGTGGTGATGGCAGCGATGCCGCCGAGCAGGTTCTGGATCCGGTGGTGCACCCCGCCGACGCGGCCGTGACCGACCAGGTCCTCGACATTTTTCGGGGGCGGCAGCGAGTACAGCAGCAGCGAGATCAGCACCACGCCGGTGGGGATCAGCCACACCGCCCACATGCCGCAGAACACCGCGTGGCGCCACATCGCCGGGATCGGCGCCGCCGCCACCACAGAGATGCCGATGATGTCGGTGATGATGCCCAGCACCGAGGGCGCCATCATCACGCCCATGGTGATCTCGGCCGCCTTGTGGCGATCCTTGACGTGGGAAAAGACCTCGTAATAGCGCTCGGTGAACTGCACCGAATGCGAAAACGACCGCGCCGTCAGCAGCAGCGGCACCACCATCAGCAGCGGCTCCACCGAGATGCCCATCCAGCCGACCAGGCCGAAGGCCCAGATCGCCGCCACCGTGGCGCACAGCACCGGTGTGATCACGCCCACCGCGTTGCGCATGTAGAACACCAGCGCCAGGATCAGCGCGCCGATGGTGACCGCGAAGATCAGCAGCATCTGCGCGGTGTACTGATAGACCCAGCCGATCAGGATCGGGTGCCCGGTGACATAGATCTCGTGGTGCTCGTCACGCGCCTCGGCGGCCAGGTTCTGCACGAAATCGAACACCACGCCGTAGTCGACCTGGTGTTCGATGAACGTGGCCATGACGATGGTGGCGGTATCGTCGGGCGAGATCAGAAAGATGCGCGTGTTGGGAGACTTGTCCACCCGCTCCTTGAACAGGGCGATCTCCTCCGGCGTGCTGGGCGCGATGTCGCCCATCAGCGGGCGCATGTCGATGCCGAACGGCGTGGCCTCGGTGTAGCGGGCCTTCTCGGTGGTCACCGACAGAATCAGATCGTGATCCACGCCCGGCGTCAGATCGATGTCGCGGGTGAACTTCCACACCTTCCGGATGGTTTCGGCGTTGTAGATGTTGCCGTCGGTGCGCTTGATCATCACCGCCACCGTCAGCGGGTTGCCGAAGTTGGGATGGTCCTTGAAGGTCTGCACGAACGGGTCATCCGACGGCAGCAGGTCGGAAAAGATCGTCTCCAGCTTCACCTTGGGCAGGCCGACGGCGAAGAAGGCGGTGACCACCACGAAGAAGGCCCAGGTCAGCCGGCGGTGCGCCAGCACCCATCGCGCAATGCGAAAGCGGAATTTGTACATGTCTCGGCAGGCAGTTCGAAATCTGGGGCGCCGGCGATCCGGAGCGGACCGGGCACGGCTTGGCGGGTTCTGTCACCCGTCTGAAGGCCCGCAGTATGCCAGCCCGCCGAAGCCTCTCGCGTTTCGTGCCCACCCTGCACGCCGCGCACTGCCGGCTTGCCGAAAACCCGAGCGCGTCACCTGAGCATGGAGTCGGATCGGAACCGCGCGCCGGCGCTCGCCCGCAGCGCGAGGACCGAAGCCGTGCGACCTGAATCCGGTTCGTCGTGCGAGTCGCAGCGATCACCGTTGCGTGAGCAGGCCCTAGCCCGTGGCCGGCGCCGCCTCGGCGCGCCACTCGACCCGGCAGCAGGTCGGCTCCTGGGGGTCGGCCCGCACCCGGAACCCGAGCGAGCGTGCCAGCCCGATCATGGCCCGGTTCTCGGCCAGCACCTGGCCCCAGACACAGTCGATGCCGCGATCACGCGCGCGCTCCACCAGCATCTGCAGAAGCACCTTGCCCAGCCCACGACGGGCGCTGTCCTGGTGCACCACCAGCGCGAACTCCGCACAGGCCCCGTCCGGGTCGGCAATCAGGGTGCAGAGCGCGAGCAGGCGTTCCGGCGTGCCGGCGGGATACACCACGAAGGCCAGTTCGCGGTCGTAGTCGATCTGGGTCATGCGCGCCGCCATCGCGTGGGTGAAGTGCCGGATATGCGCGAAGAACCGCAGCCGCACCGACTCCGCATCCAGGCTTTGCAGCAGCGCGATCACCACGGGTTCGTCCTCCGGCAGCACCGGCCGCATCACCACATCGCTGCCGTCGCGCAGCGGCCGGGTCTGGCGCAGGCCCTCGGGGTACGGCGCCAGGGCCAGGCGTTCGCGCTCCGGCGCCGGTCCCGGCGTCAGCCACACGCGTGCGTCACGAGCGGCACGGGCACGACCCTTGCGCAGGGCCAGGCGCAGTTCCAGCCGCTCGACCGCCGGCTGGTCCATCGCGATCTGGGCCAGCCGCACCAGCGCGCGATTGGCGGCAGCCAGGTCTGCGGCGTCCAGGCGCGCCGCGGTGTCCAGGCCGATCACGCCGAGCAGGCGCGCCGCCAGCAGGCTGTCCAGGGGCACGAAGCCGTGACCCCAGGGCAGCAGGCCAAAGCCGCGGATCCGCAGCGCCAGGTGCAGGCCCAGTTCGAGGTGGCGCTCCAGGTGCACCTCGAGTTCCAGGGCCTCCCGATGAAAGCGCGACTGCGAGGCGATGCCGTAGGCCGACAGCAGTTCCAGCGCGGCTTCGTGGCTGGAATCGCTGCCCTCATCCAGGTGTCGTTGCAGATGCCTGCTGGCGCGCTCGCGATCCAGCCGCGGCGGGGGCAGCCGCGGCGGTGTCTGGGTCAGCAGCTCGCGATTGCGGGTGTATTCCCAGCGATAGCTGATCGCGCGGGCCGCCGCATCCGGTGAAGTGAAGGTCGACTGCCCGGCCTGAGCGCTGATCCGGCGCGCTGTCTGTACGCTTTCCAGACCCAGCCACACGGTGAGCACGCGCGGGCCGAAAC
This sequence comes from Panacagrimonas sp., assembly GCA_021773655.1. Classification (GTDB taxonomy): domain Bacteria; phylum Pseudomonadota; class Gammaproteobacteria; order Nevskiales; family Nevskiaceae; genus Panacagrimonas. The sequence continues at coordinate 2,395 of JAJFJX010000273.1, read as the reverse complement.
GCGCCTCGGCCAGCGCGCGGGCAAACGGCTCGTGCGGGTGGCCGGCGACCGGGCTGCGCACATAGACCAGGGCATCCACCTCGCGCAGGTTCTCCAGCCGGTCGAGGACTTCGAGCACCTGCTGCAAGGCCGGGTCCCCGATATCCACTGCGCCGGGCCGGAAGCGAACCGACGGCAACCGCGCCTGCAGCCATAGGCTGACCTCGTCCGGCAGCTTGGCCAGTTCCAGATTCTGACGCACCACCGCGTCCACGCTCAGCGCGCACAACGCCGCACCGTTGGCCACCACCAGCACGCGCGACTGGTGCAAGGTGGGCAGGTGCTGCAGCGCCGCCAGCGCATCGAACAGGCCCGGCAGGCTGGGCACCTCGACCAGGCCGGCACGGGCGAACGCCGCCGAACGCACCGGGTCGGCGCCGGCGGCGTCGCGGACGGCCAGACGGGTCTGCAGGATCACGGTGGGCTTGGCGCGCGCGCAGGCACGCGCCGCAGACATGAACTTGCGCGCGCCGCGGATGCGGCCGACTTCCACCGCAACGGCCTTGGTATGGCGATCCAGCGCCGCGTAGTCGAGCAGGTCGGCAACGTCGACATCGGCCTCGTTGCCGGTCACCGCGGTCCACGAAAAGCCGAGCTGACGACCGGCCGCCCAGTCGACCGCGGCGGCGGCCACCGACTGCGACTGCACGATCAGGGCCAGACCACCGCTGCGTGGCGACTGCGGCAGGATGGAAGCATCGAAACCGCCGGCGTGCGACACGCCGACGCTGCGCGGGCCGAGGATGCGCAAAAGGTGGCCGCGCGCGGTCTGCATGACTTCGCGCGAAGGCGGATCGCGCAACGGCCAGATCAGGGCCCGGCATCCCAGTTCTCCGAGCCGCTGCACGGTGGCGGCGTTCGCCCACACCGGGTCGACGATCATCGCCAGGCTCCGCGGCGCCGGCCGCAGTCCGGCCAAAGTGGCGGCGTCGTCGATCTCGTCGATCGCCAGCGCGCCGGCGTGCAACTTGTCCAGCGCCGCCTGCTGTCCGACAAGCGTCGGCCGACCCAGCCAGATCAGGCGTTCGGGTTCGAACAGCACATCGAGGTTGCGGATGGTCATGGTTTGGAACTTGCGAATCTACGGTGGCAGTAAGTCGTCATCGCTGCGCCGTGCCGGCGTCCATGATGAGGGAACAGGTCTTGCACCGGGGGCCCGCCCGGACCGGGGCGCACCGGAGCGAGGTTGTGAATACAAGCGGCGGGTTGCCCAAGCGCATTCCCGTGCCGGCCTGGCCGCTGCTGCTGGTGGCGCTGAGCCTGACTGGCGCGCTGTGGCATGCCCAGCGCCTGGAGCGCAGCAATGCCCTGGAAGTCCGGCACGCGGCCGAGACGCTGGCCGAACGCGTCGAACGCTGGACGCGACAGGCGGTCGGCCGCTACGAGTACGGCCTGCGCGGCGCGCGCGGCGCCATCGTCGCCGCCGGCGGACCGGACATCGATGCCGAGGCATTTGGCCGTTACACGGCCACCCGGGACCTGGATCGCGAGTTTCCGGGCACCCGCGGCTTCGGGTTCATCCGCCGGGTCGAGGCCGCCGACGCGGCGGCCTACATCGATCGCCAGCGACGCCAGGGGCGACCGGATTTCGACATCCGTCAGTTGCGTGTCCATGACCGCGAACGATACGTGATCGAATTCGTCGAGCCGGTCGCGCGCAATCGCGAGGCGATCGGCCTGGACATCGCCTCCGAAGACCGTCGCCGTCACGCTGCGCAGCGGGCCCTGGAGACCGGCCTGCCGACCCTGTCCGCGCCGATCACCCTGGTGCAGGCCAGCGCACGATTCGACGACGCCTTCGTGCTGCTACTGCCGGTCTACGCCGCCTCCGGCGGTGCCGGTACGGACAAAGAGGCATTCGGCTGGACCTACGCGCCGCTGCTGATCGACGAGGTCCTGGCCGGCGCGGAGTGGCTCGGCGAGGGCTTCGAGCTGAGCCTGAGCGATGTCAGCGATTCGCAGCACGCCCGCCCTTTTCTCGGGCATGTCGGGGGCGACCCGGATCGCAGCGGCATCCACCCGCTGGAGGTCCGGCGCGAGTTTTCCATTCATGGGCGCGTGTGGCGCGCGCAGCTTGCGCCGACCCGGGCCTTGGTCGAGGCCATGCACCTGCGCCGGCCGAAGGTCGAAGCCCTGCTGATCGCTGCCGGCGGCCTGTTGCTGGGGCTTTTGCTGCACTACCGATTGCTTCACCGCCAGCAGCGCCGACATCTCCTGAGGCAGCGCCTGCTGCTGGCGGCGATCGTCGAAGGCGCGGATCGGGCCATCGTCGGGGTCACGCTCGACGGTCGGATCCAGGGCTGGAACCCTGCCGCAGAACGCCTGCTCGGCCACTGCGCCGAACGGGTGCTGTGGC
>JAJFJX010000272.1 GCA_021773655.1 Panacagrimonas sp. | reverse complement strand
CTTCGCCAAGCACTGTTTGCTCGATCACATAATCCCGATCAAATCCTGCCCGGTACCAAACCCGTTTGCTCTGTAGATAAGAAATGGGTCCGTCCACCAGCGGCGGGTTGGCCCGTTCATTGATTGCCTTCCGGTGTCGATCAACTGCGTTGTTTTTGTCTAAGAGATCGTGTGCTGCGGCGACCTGTGCAGTCACCTCATTCCATAGGTTTGTGATCCCCTCAACGGGGTCGGGGAGGTTCACTAGCGCATCATCATCCCGGCCCCACTTGAGCTGTTTCTTGAACCGGCGACGGGCCACCTTCGCCGTCTTCACGCTCAGCAGGCGAGCCTCTCCCTCAAGATCGTGGACGATCTCCTTGCTAAACATCGCAAGCGTCTCGAGTGAAGGGGCTGCACCCAATTCCGCCTCAATCGCAATGACCTGCTTGATCTTCTTTTTCAGCTCTCGCGCAGTCCCTTCATAGAGACTCGAGCGGTCATCTGAGGCGAGGTAGCTGTTGATCACCTCGAGCCTTTCATCGTAGGTCATCCCTTCTAGCTCGAGCTTAGGCAGTGATTTCATCAGATTGCTGACCGTATTCTTGACTTCCAAGAGCTTCTCATCGCTTGTGCTTGTGGCGAGCTGCCGGCCAATCCACCACCGGCGCAACCGTTTCACCAGCTGCGGCCAGAGGCTCTGATCAATCTCGTTGCTTAAGGTGGCCTTCTCCTCCAACAACGCCGCCCGCCGCTGGTAGGCGGCGATCAGCCCTCTCGCCCGCCCTTGAGCGATCACAAAGGTGCTATTCGCTTGGTTCTGTTTGGCCAGTTCCAGGCGAACGGTGTCTAGGTCCTCTGGGTTGAGATCCTCGCTCATCAGGCTGGGCTTCGGAGCCAGCTCGCCCAGCTTGCCCACTGCCTCTTCGAGACCCTCCCCTTTAGTTTGGATATCCTCCGACGAATCGGTTTCGAGTGGCATGTGCTCCTGGTAGAGAGCGAGGGTATCTTCCATCTGCTTCGCGTACGAGGCGTGGTATTTGCTGAGATCATCGGCGACATAGTTGGTCACCAGCATTGAGGGATTGATCTCTCGCACCTCACCCGATTCCAACTGTGACAGTCTCTCAGCTATTTTTTGTTTGACCCTTTCCCAGACAGGATCGTCTTCCTCACTCGAATCGAGCCAGAAAAAGCCGTCGCCGCTACCTGTTGAGATCCCTTCCATAGCTCCATTGTAGCATGGATGGATGAAGTTAAAGCTTTTTCTTTACATTGGCTTGATGTGGCAAGGAAAAACTTGGATTTTGGGGTAGTTGGAATAGGAGGGGTGGATTATAAACCTGTAGTATGGCGATCCTTAGGCGTATGGCAGATCAGGTAGTTCGAAAGAAGAGCGATTCGAAAGGATTGCAACGTCTTCATTATAAAGATGTTATGTCGATGGCGCCCCCGTCCCAAGGGGAGCAATTGTGCATGCCATTTGCGCAAGCGGGCAGTGGGGCGCTCCCCACCTGCCGCCTCTACGAGCCCATTCAGGTGCTCCAGCTTCCCAAATTGGCACAGGATGCCCTTTTGGGGGCCGGAAAGCGATTGGTGGGGGAGGTGTATGCACTTGCCTATGAGGAGGGGGAGTTAGAGGAGCTGCTCTTGCCTGAGCACGTCGCCCTCACCCAGGCGAGGGTGCGCCGCTACTTCCTTGGCTTTGAGGATCCCTACCGGACCACCGAGGTGGATCTGCTCAGTCTATTGCGGTGTGCAGTAGGCGATCTCGACCGGGTTGACCTCTACCTCTTTCTCAAGCCATACGGCCTTGATGGGCTGTTGCCTTTGAGTCCGGCCCAGCAGTCGCTCTTGCGCCACTTAAATGGCTCAGATAAGGGGGAGCGGCGGGAGCGGATTGCCGAGGCACTGCACGAGATGGGGAGGCAGGAGCGGCTCTGGCATCTGATGCGGCAGGTGGTGGCTGAGTTCATCGAGCCGTGGATGGCTAGGCGTCAAAAACTGGCCTCCACCCGTGCCCTCAACGATCGTCTTCGCGCCATTGTCACCGACCGCTCGGTCGTCAAGCCCCTTTGCAAGCTGCTCACCGACACCTACGCCCCTGGCAAGCCCATCTGGTCGCTCCTCTTGCGCGAGGTGGCTGAAGATGTTTTCTGCTCCGACGAGGAGACCGCCGTCCAATATAATCTGGCCGTAGCTCGTGCTAAGACCTACTTCTACCACCCCTCCATCCAATATCCTCTCGCCCACCTCGTCTCCCTCGTTGCTCGCGAGATCGCCATGCGGTGGAAGGGATTCCCGGATGGCTTCATTGAGCGGGTGATCAAGCACGAGCCCGCCTTCCGCTGCCGCAAGGCGCTTCAAGGTGGCCGCATCGTCCGCCTGCTCAGCTAGCTTGCCTCTTTCCTTCTATCTGCATAGACTCCGATTGAAAGAGGGAGATTCATGGTAAGACGAATTGCGGTGACAGGAGGTGCGGGGCAGATTGCCTACAACCTCCTCTTCAGAATTGCGAGCGGTGAGATGCTAGGCGTCGACCAACCGGTCGCCCTTCACATTTTAGAGATTCCCCAGGCGCTCGACGCGTTGAAGGGAGTGGTGATGGAGCTGCAAGATTGCGCCTTCCCCCTCCTCGAAGAGGTGGTGATTGGGAGCGATCCTCACAAGGTGTTCAAAGGGGTCGATCTGGCCCTCCTGGTTGGCGCCAAACCTCGTGGACCCGGGATGGAGCGGAAAGACCTGCTGGAGGGGAACGCAAAAATCTTCGTCGAGCAGGGCAAAGCTCTCAATGCAGTCGCTAGTCCTGATGTGCGTGTGCTGGTGGTGGGCAATCCGTGCAACACCAACGCCCTCATCTGCGCAAAAAACGCACCCGACCTACCTCCAGAACACTTTTTTGCTATGACTAGGCTTGATGAAAATCGTGCAGCGATCCAGCTCGCACTCAAAGCGGGCGTTCCTGTGCGCGACGTCACCAACGTCACCATCTGGGGCAACCACTCGAGCACGCAGGTGCCCGATTTCGTCAATGCCAAGATCGGGGATAAGCCGGCCACCTCGGTCATTTCTGATCGAAAGTGGCTTGAAGGGGAGTTCCTCACCACCGTGCAAAAACGGGGCGCCGCGATCATCGCAGCCCGCGGCAAGTCATCGGCGGCCTCTGCCGCCAATGGGGCAATTGATGCGATTCAGTCGCTCTACAACCCCGCCGAGTGGTGCTCGATGGGCGTCTACTCAAAGGGCAACCCCTACGGCATCGACAACGATCTCATCTTTTCGTTTCCTTGCCGCTCAGATGGAGAGGGGAATCTCGAGATCATCGCCGACGTCCCCTGGGACGATTTCCTCGTTAAGAAGATTGCAGCGACCGAAAAAGAACTGAAAGAAGAGAGGGAGGCGACTCTTGGGTAAAGTTTTGTTCGAAGTGACCGAGGAGAATCTCGAGACGGGTCAGCGGGGCTACCCGACTGGCTACTGCACCACCTCGTCTGTCGATCCCGAAAAGGGACTCATCTACGCAGGCCATCCCCTTACAGACGTTTATGAGTGGGCTCCCGAAGAGGTGATCCACCTCCTCTACCACGGCAAGAAGGGGAGTTTTTCATCAGTGCTGCAGGAACGCTCTGGCCTCTCCCCCAAAACCGTCGCCGGCATCCGAGCTCTTCCTCGCGAAGGGCATCCGATGAAGCTCTTCTCCATGGCAATCCTCCTCCTCGGCATCCACGAGGGGACCGATGACTATCGCGAAGATTGCCTCAACGTCATCGCCAAAGCGCCCCAACTCGTCGCCGAAGTGATCAACCACCACGCCGGATGGGGTGAAACGCCCCCCTCCAAACCCGACCTTGGCTACATGGAGAACTTCACGCAGTTGGTGCGCGTCCCCGACGGCAACGCCGATATCCTTGGCCGCATCTTCCGCCTCTTCAACGTCCTCCACTATGATCACGGCGGTGGTAACCTTTCCGCCTTCACCGGCAAAGCAATCGCCTCCGGCTTAGCAGACATGCACGGCTCCCTCTCCGGCGCCATGTGCGCTCTTGCTGGCCCCCGTCATGGCCGCGCCAACCAGGACTGCCTCGAATTTGTCCAGAGCGTACTCGACAAACTTGGCCCCGACGCCACCACCGACCAGGTAGAAGCCCTGATCCGCGATCTCCTCGCCAACAAGCAGCTCGTCTACGGCTTTGGCCATGCCGTCCTTCGCGTTGAAGATCCCCGCGCCACCATCTGGTACAATGTTGCCGAGCAGATGTTTCCCGAGCACCCTCTGGTCAAGATTGGCCTCCGCTTGCGTGAAGCGGGACCGCGCGTCCTCAAGGAAAATCCTAAAATCGCCAATCCGTATCCCAACGTCGATGCCATGTCTGGTAGTGTCCTCTCAGCCGCCGGCTTCTCCTACCCCGACTACTACACCCTTCTCTTTGGCCTGGCCCGTTGTGTGGGCATCTCCATTCAGATTGTCTACGAGCGCCTAGAGGCCCGTTCTGGCAAAGGGACCCCCATCATCCGCCCCAAATACCTCTACAAACCCAGCTCCTAACCCTTCCTACCAGCAGAGTTGTCATGTTTTCACGTCTGACACGAACGTGTCAGACGTGAAAACATGACAACTCTTGCACTTCGTACGCGTGTCGTTTATAAAATTTAGGTGCCAAGACCACCTCGACACCATTTTCCAGGAGCGACCCATCACGTGATGCTGCGTGGTAACAACGGGCAGGACATCTTTCAATCGGATGCTGATCGCGGTCGTCTCTGCCTATTGATCCAAGAGGGTGTGGTGCGGTACGGATTTAAGGTGGTCGCTTTTTGCTTCATGACCAATCACCTGCACCTAGCTGTTGAGGTAGAGGAAATATCACTATCGGAAATTTTTCAGACGGTAGCCGGGCGCTACAGCCGCTATTTTAATCGTAAGTACGAGACTAGGGGGCATCTCTTCCAAGCGCGTTTTCAGTCGCTACTGGTCGGCGGGGAGATCTATCTTCGTCATCTCATTCGCTATATCCACCTGAACCCGGTGAAGGCGGGCCTCGCAGAGGCGCCCCAGGACTACCGATGGAGTAGCCATTCTGCCTACCTCGATCAGACAGCATTTGCCTGGCTTGCCAAAGAGCGCGGCCTGAAATATTTTGGTCGGTCCAAAGAGGACCAGATCAGCCATTATAATGATTTTGTGTTGGGTGGTATTGGCCAAGAGGAGTTGATTGATTTTCATAGGGCCCACCGAGAGGGGATTCTCGGTGGGGAAGTGTTTATTGACCAAGTTGCTAAACAGATAAAGTTGGCCGATCACAGGAAGAAGATCACCGTTGAGTCCTTGCTAGACGTCGTAGGTCGACACTATAAATGTGAGCCTGCGTCGCTTCAGGCTGGTGAACGGGACTTGCGAAGCTCTCACGTTCGAGCGATGACCGCCTATTTAGCAAAAGAGGTGCGAGGAGTTACCCTCGAGGAGCTCGCTGTCTACTTTGGGCAAGGAGCCAGCTCTGTGAGTAAGGGGGCTGCGCGAATCACGCGTAAGCTTCTTGTCTCTCCCGATGTTCGGGACGAACTCAACGCTTTGCGCAACGCCCTCTATTCCTAGCATTAGATTTTTGACATTGCATACCCGCTAGACAGAGTTTTCATGTTTTCATGTCTGACACGAATGTGTCAGACATGAAAACTCATGTGGGTAGGAGTGAGACGAGCTGTTTGGCGAAGGTGGCGTGGTAGAGGAGCCCCTTGGAGCCGAGGCCGGTGTAGAGCCAGCGGCGCTCGTCGAGCTGCTTGATGATGGGGGGGAAGTGGCCAGGAGGAGAGGCGCGGACGCCTGCACGGCAGTCGAGGATGGGGGCGTTTTCTAGTTCAGGGACCATTTTGACAGCATCGGGGAGGAGGAGCGATTTGGCGGTTTGGAGGTCGGGGTCGGGGGAGGTGAAGTTGCGCTCGTAGGTGGCGCCTATATCGCACCAGCCATCGCCCATGACGAGGTATTTGCGGCCAATGAGGTTGTAGGGGAGGGGAGGGATGTCGGGCCATTTGAGACGGAGCACCTGGCCCTTGATGGGGGTGACCTGGTCGCTGGCAGCGCCAATGGCGAGGACTTCGAGGTGGGCAGGAGCTTCACCATAGGTGGCGCCGCGGGCGAGGCAGGCGGACCAGAGGCCATTGAGGTAGGGGAGGGGGTGGACGGTGAGGGCGGAGTGGATGAGGAGGCCGTTCTCGTAGGAGAGGTCGTCGTACCTGGTGGCAAGGGTGCGGAAGTGAGTTTCTTGTTCTGGTGATTGGGGGAGGCGGAGGATGGGTTTGGGAGTGTGGGAGTTGGGGCCGGCGATGTTGAGGAGAGTGCGGGTGGCGCTGTCGTCGGCGCGGCGGGGCTTGGCGCCGGGGTAACGGTGGAGGAGGCCGGGCGAGACGCCGGAGGCGCCGCCGCCGATCCCTTTGGGGTCGTAGAGGGAGACCTGGTGGCCAGCTTCGAGTAGATACCAACAGGTGGCAAGGCCTGCAAATCCAGCGCCACGGACAAGAACTTTCATAGAAAGAGGATGGGGGGTTGAGGGCTTGCCGTCAAGGGAGGAGAGAGCTATGCTGGGGGAATGTTGGAGATTCGAAATTTGATTCTGGTGGTGGTGGCTGCGGTGGTGATCGCTGGGGTTGCGGTTGGGGTGATGAAGAGGCCTTTGGGGAAGAGTGTGGTGTTGGCACCCGATGCTCTGACCGCGGAGCTGCAGCTGTCCGGGTCTGACCTGCAACGGGCGTGGGTCTTTAGCCGAGTCGATTTCTACGATGCGGCTCGGCGGCACCATGAGGTGCGGCCAGAGGCGTATGCGGCGTTCTATGAGATGATTGCGGGGGAGAAGAGTGTGCGCAAAGCCGAGGAGCTGGCGTGCCACTTCGAGAGTCTGGCGGTACCGACGCTCCTGCTGACGCTTGATCCGGCGGGTAGGTTTTCGGCAGCGGTGAGCCCACGGCGGGTATTGCGGGTGGAGTTTTCTCCCGACGGTCAGCTTTGCCGGGTGGAGAGGAAGGGTGGGTGGTCCTATTTCCATCTTCCAGGCGTCGGTCACGAGGCGCAGCGCTTGTTTGTGCGAGGACGGTGATGGGCCAGGGGGTGGGAGAAATCCTCTTCCTCGGAACGGGGAATTCGATGGGGATTCCGGTGATTGGGTGTCCCTGCCCGGTTTGTCATTCTGTTGATCCTAACAACAAGCGGCTCAGGACGTCGGCGGTGGTGACGTTTAAGGGGAAGCGCTTTTTGATCGATGCGGGACCTGATCTGCGTCAGCAGGCGTTGAAGTTTGGGGTGGATGATCTCGATGGTCTGATCCTCACACATCCCCATTACGATCACATTGCGGGTCTCGATGAATTGCGCGC
>JAJFJX010000271.1 GCA_021773655.1 Panacagrimonas sp. | reverse complement strand
GACCACCAATGCCGGCGCCGAGGAATCGGCGCGCCGCAGCATGGGCTTCGCCGAGCAGAATCACACCACCGATGCCCTGGAAGTGATCCGCAAGATGTTCACGCCCGAATTCCGCAACCGCCTCGACGCCATCGTGCCGTTCGCCGCACTGGGCAAGAGCGAAGTTGCACGGGTGGTCGACAAGTTCCTGCTGCAGCTCGAAGAACAGCTGGCGTCCAAGGGAGTGCTGCTGGAGATCGACGACAGCGCCCGCGTATGGCTTGGCGAACGCGGCTACGACGCCAAGATGGGAGCCCGTCCGATGGCACGCGTCATCCAGGAAAATCTCAAGCGGCCACTGGCCGAAGAACTGTTGTTCGGCAAGCTCGCCAACGGCGGCCGCGTGCACGTGGAGGTCAAGGACGACGCCCTGAGCTTCGAGCTCGAAGCCCGCGAAAAGACCGCGGCGCTGGAGCCGGTCTGATCAACTGTTGTGCTTGAAAATGCCCGCCACGGCGGGCTTTTTTGATGTTGCAGCCGCCCTCGCTTGCCCGCTGCTTGCTTCGCTCGCGGCGGGGTGGTTGCGACGTGAGAAGGCGGGAGGGGATTGGGGGCTTGTGCCCGCTACAGTCGCCCTCGCTTGCCCGCTGCTTGCTTCGCTCGCGGCGGGGTGCTCGGGCGACTTACTTGTCTCTAAATGTAATGCGGCCCTTGGATAGGTCGTAGGGCGTCAATTGCACTGTCACCTTGTCGCCGGTGAGGATTCGGATGTAGTGCTTGCGCATGCGTCCGGATATGTGTGCCGTGACCACGTGACCGTTTTCCAGTTTGACCCGGAACGTCGTGTTGGGCAGCGTTTCGGCGACGACGCCGAGCATCTCGATGTGGTCTTCTTTGGGCATGCGGCCTGCAGGCAGTTATGGGGCGCGCATTATCCGGGCTGGGCGGGGTATGCACAACCCGGGCAGCCCCGGCAACTCCGGCGTCAGACATCGCTCAACGGCTGGCCTGCAGGCGCTCCCAACCGACCGGGCCCAGAACCTCGAGCGGGTTGAAGCGGCGTTTGTAGTCCATCTTCGAGCTGCCGGGGACCCAGTAGCCGAGGTAGACGGTGCGCAGGCCTTCCTGGCGCGCGGCCTGTAGCTGGGCCAGGACGGCGTAGGTTCCCAGGCCGCGGTCGGAGTGCTCCGGGGCAAAGAAGGTGTAGACCGCGGACAACCCCTGGGGAACGCGATCAACCACTGCGCAGGCCAGCAGGGTCCCTTGCAGGGAAAACTCCCAGAATTCGGTTGCGCCCCAGCCGCAGTTGAGGAAGTTGTGAAAGCCCGTCTTGTCTTCGGGGTTCATGCCGCCGTCGTCGTGGCGGGCACGCAGGTAGCGCTGGTAGAGGTCGAACTGCTGGTCGGTGATGTCGGGGCGGACTCGCAGCTGCAGGTCCGCATTGGTTTTCAGGCAGCGGCGCTGGGCGCGGTTGGGGACGAAATCCGCCGCCGGGATGCGTGCCGGAATGCAGGCACGACAGGATTCGCAGCGGGGCCGGTAGACGTGATTGCCGCCGCGGCGAAAACCCTGTTCGAGCAGCGTCTGGTAGCGCGAGGGGTCGACCCGGTAGTCGGGGTCGACGAACAGACTGCGCGCTGCCCGCGAGGGCAGATACCCGCAGGGGTGCTCGGTGGACAGGAACAGGCGGACGCGCTCGCTCATGACGAGGGCTTGCGGCAGCAGGTCCGCCGGCGCCGACAGGCGCGTGCGGCCACCAGGGCGGGCAGCGAGTGCGGTGGGCGTGTCATGGCGCGATGTGCTCGCGGGCGGCGGGCACCGCCACGTCGAAGGTCCAGCGTCCGGTCCGCGGCGGGGCATTGACCGTGGTGCGCAACAGGCCCAGGAAGCGCTCGCGCGAGACTTCGGTCGCTCCCAGGCTCTGCAGGTGCGGCGAGCCGACCTGGCAGTCGATCAGCGTAAAGCCCCAGGCGCGCAGTTGTTCGCTGAGCCAGTACAGCGCCACCTTGGATGCGTCAGGACGCAGACTGAACATGGACTCTCCGAAGAAGGCCCGGCCCAGGGCCACACCGTACAGTCCCCCCACCAATTGGCCGTCGCCCCAGAGTTCCACCGAGTGGGCGTAGCCGTGGGCGTACAGCTTCTGGTAGGCGTCGCGCATTTCGTCGCCGAGCCAGGTGCCGCGGCTGCGGCGCCGTGGTCCGCTGCACTGTCGGAGAATCTCGCCGAATGCGCGGTCGAGGCTGACTGCGTAGTCGTTCCGGCGGATCGATTTGCGCAGAGATCGGGTGATTCGCATGGCGTCGGGGTACAGCACCGCACGAGGATCCGGACTCCACCACAGAATCGGCTCGTCGGGGTTGTACCAGGGGAAGATTCCGGAGCTGTAGGCGCGGATCAGCCGCGACACCGACAGGTCGCCGCCGATGGCCAGCAGGCCGTTGGGGTCTCGCATGGCCAGATGCGCGGGCGGGAACGGCTGCTGCGGGTCGCGCGGGTCCAGCCAGTGCAGCCGGATGGGATTGTCCATGACACTAGACTCGAATCTCGACCGGAGCTTCGGGTTCACGCCGGTAGGGACTATGGTGCATGAAATCCTGCAGGCGCGCCGCCATCACACGCCGTTCGCGGCTCAGGTAATCGGCCACCGCCTCGCGCAGTCGCGGATCGCGCAGGACATGGAACGAGCGCGTCAGCAGCGGTTCGAAACCGCGGCCGACCTTGTGGGCGCCCTGGGCCCCGGCATCGAAGCGCTGCAGTCCTTCGCGCAGGCACAGCTCGATGCCCTGGTAGTAGCAGCACTCGAAATGCAGTGAGTGGTAGTGCTCGCTGGCGCCCCAGTGTCGACCGTAGAGGGTGTCTCCTCCGACCACCACCATCGCCATCGCCACCCAGTTCTGCCGATGGACGGCGACCACCAGGCGCAGATCCAGATCCGGGCAGCGGCCGACGTCGGCCAGGAATTCGCGGCTGAAGTAGGGCAGTTGTCCACGTTCCAGATAGGTACTGGCGTAGAGCGCGTGGATGCGGTCCCACTGCGGCTCCGAAAGATCGCGTCCGCGCCAGATCTCGAAGCCGATCCCGGCTTCGGCGACACGGCGCCGTTCTCGCTGCAGTTTCTTGCGCTTCTCGCTGTTCAGGCTGGCCAGGAAAGCGCGCATGTCGGTGTGACCATGGCGCCGCCAGTGAAACTGCATGTCGTGACGCTCCAGCAGTCCGGCCTCACGCAGCACGGGGGTGTCCTCGTTATCGGCGAACAGCAGGTGGGATGAGGACACCGGCTCCTGTTCTCCAAGCTGGCGCAGATGCGCCGAGAGGGCCTTCCGGGCGACCGCGTCGCGTGCGCCCAGGCGCGGCCCGCTGCTGGGCACGAACGGCACTGCGCACAGCAGTTTCGGATAGTAGGCGTGGCCCAGGCGGTGGCTGGCGTCGGCCCAGGCGAAATCGAACACGAACTCGCCGTAGGAGTGGTGCTTGAGGTAGAGCGGCATCGCGGCGACGCAGGTTCCGGCGTCGTCTTCGGCGATCAGATGATGGGGCTCCCAGCCCTGCGAAGCTCCGACACAGCCGTGTCGCTCCAGGCGCGACAGCCAGGCGTGTCGGGTGAAGGGGTAGGCCGGATCGAACAGCGCGTCCCAGTGGCTGGCGGGAATGTCGTCAAGCCGTTGCAGATGGCGGAAGCGCGGGTTCGCCACGATCGGTTCGTGGATTCAGTGGGTTCGAAATGTCGTGCCGAGCCCGGCATGCAGCGTTCCGGCGTTGCGCGCAATGGTCATGTCGTCCAATCCGGTCGGTGTCGGTTCGAAGCTCGGGACGAGGCGTGAGCCGGTCGTCCCTGGTGGGCCAGGCCACCACGCGGCGGCGGTGACAAAAAACGATCCCTCGGCGCCGGCAGCGACAGCCCCGCTAGTGAAAGACAGGGCCGGCGCTGGGTATGTCACGGATGGCCCATTGCACGACGGCATCGTGCTCGAAACCGCTGAGCACCTCCTCGGCCGACGGTGGCCCGGCCTCCAGCAGTTTGCCGTCGCCGTCGAACTGGATGCTGGCGCCGGCGGTCTGAACGCGGATCTCGCTGGTGTTGCCGGCATCGACCGTCACCTGCAGGTAGCGCACCCGGCTGTCGGCGAATTCGGGCATGCGATCCGTGCCTGCCGCGATCAGCGCGGCCTGTTCGGCAGAGAATTCGTGAATCCGGCCCTCGGGCGTGACAACAAAATGGCGAACGTTCATCGAGACCTCCTGCTCACTGCATGAACTTCGTTCACTGCTCAGCATCATGCGTCTTTAACGGCGGCTTTCAAGCAGGGCGTTGCTATACTGCGTGCCCGCTGTCCTGCCTGTGCGACCGCCTGTCCGGACGCCGGGTCCGGGCTTTGTCCTTCCCGATTCCAGACTCTTTCGCCTTGTCGAAAAGCAAAACGCAGGCCACCCCGAACGCCAGTGAGCCGGGATGGCTGGAACGCCTGCCGCGGGAGGCCGGTCTGCTCGCCTGTATCGGGCTGACCCTGTTCCTGCTGGCCGCGCTGATCAGCTTTGACCCCAACGACCCGGGTTGGAGTTCCTCCGGCAGCGGCGACTCGATCAACAATCTGGTCGGGCCGGTGGGCGCCTGGACCTCCGATGTGCTGCTCAGCCTGGTGGGTTACGTCGCATTCTTCCTGCCCTGGGGCATCTGTGTGGCCGGGCTGCGCCTGTACCGTGGTGCCCGTGGCGGAACTCCGGTGCCGGTGGTGGTCCGGGTGGCGGCCTGGGTGGTCATGCTGGCCGCCCTGGCTGCCCTGAGCGCCCTGCACGCGGGGGTCTGGGAAGCCTTCCCCCCCCAGGGCGGGGGCGGCATTGCCGGGCAGATCATCGGAAGCTGGTTCGTCCAGGCGCTCAAGCCACTGGGCGCATCGCTGAGCCTGTTGACACTGTTTCTGGCGGCGGCCCCGCTGGCCTTGATGTTTTCCTGGCTCAGCGTGGTCGACAGGGTGGGCGGGGCGGTTCTGAGGTTGTCGCAATGGATCCGCCTGCCACGCCTGCCTCAGCGCTCGAAGTCCAGCGCCACCGAGGCGGTGACAAGCCCGCCCAGGTCGCGTAGAGATCCGCACTCCGGGTCGGCGCGCCGAATTCCCGATCTGGCGGCGCCGGTTGCTGCCGCTTCCTCGGTCGGGGACGCCGTGGAGCAACTGGTGCTGGACGAAGTGCCGCCGCCGCCGCCGTTAGCAACCGAGGGTGCAGGCCGGCTGGCGCGTGCCACGCCGGATCTGGCGCTGCTGGGCAACGCCGAACCGGTGCCGTCGAACTCGCGCCCGACGCGCAAGCCCAAGGTGGAACTCAGCGGCGAGCTGCAGTTCGGCGGGGATCCGCTGCCTCCGGCCGGCCTGCTGGATCCGGCACGCGCCAGCGGCAAGCGCTACACCGACGACGAACTGGAGTTCCTGTCGCGCGAGGTGGAACGTCACCTGTCGGATTTCGGCGTCCGGGCGCAGGTCGTGGCCGCCACGCCGGGGCCGATCATCACGCGCTTTGAGCTGCAGCTCGCGCCTGGCGTCAAGGGTGCGCAGATCAGCAATCTTTCCAACGACCTGGCGCGTTCGCTGTCGGTGTCGCGGGTGCGCGTGATCGAGGTGATCGAAGGCAAGCCCTATGTCGGGCTGGAGATTCCGAACGCCAAGCGCGAAATGGTGGCGCTGCGCGAGATCCTCGAATCGACGGCCTACCGCGCCTCTGCCTCTCCGTTGTCGATGGCGCTGGGCAAGGACATCGCCGGCAATCCGGTGGCGGTGGACCTGGCGAAGATGCCCCATCTGCTGGTGGCCGGGACCACCGGTGCCGGCAAATCGGTGGCGATCAACGTGATGATCCTGTCGATGCTGTACAAGGCCACCCACGAACAGGTGCGCTTCATCTTCATCGACCCCAAGATGCTGGAATTGTCGGTCTACGCCGATATTCCGCATCTGTTGACACCGGTGGTCACCGACATGAAGGACGCCGCCAACGCGCTGCGCTGGTGCGTCGGTGAAATGGAGCGCCGCTACCGGCTGATGACCCTGCTCGGCGTGCGCAACCTCGCCGGTCTGAACAAGAAGATCCTCGACGCCGCCGCCGCCGGCGAGCCGGTGCGCAATCCGATGGCGCCGGCGCCGGAACTGTTCGACGCCGAGGGCATCGCCAGCATGCCGGCCCCCGAGCCGCTGCAGGCGCTGCCACACATCGTGGTGGTGATCGACGAACTGGCCGACATGATGATGGTGGTCGGCAAGAAGGT
>JAJFJX010000028.1 GCA_021773655.1 Panacagrimonas sp. | reverse complement strand
ATCGCGACGACGCCGGCCACGGTCCGGCGTAGCACACCTTGCCAGCAGCACCCGCTGCGGCGTGCGGACAGCGCCGCACGCGCCGGTTCCAGACCGTCGGCAAACCCTGCGCAAGCTTGCCTCCGGCACGCATGCCCTGTGTGCGTGGGCTGCCGGTACCTTGCCGTCAGCGCCGGTAGCGATGCGGGCTGCGTACCAGCCCCAGCCAGAATCCGCGGCGGACCAGCATGCGCAGCGCGCTGTCGGCGCGTGAGGCCAGGTCCCGCAGCGGCTGCTCCGGGCGCCCGCGGAACGAGGTGACGTGAAAGCCCTGATCGGCGCGCGTCGGGGCCGGCGCGAAGTAGTAGTTGGAGATGCAGCCACGGGCCGGCCCGTCGCCGACCTCGCGGACCGAGTGCCAGGCGTGCTGGTGGGTTTCCATGAGGATCAGCCGGTTGCCAATGGCCTGCAGTCGCCGGGGCTCGCCGCGCACACCCTGCGGCCACAATTCCAGCTCGCCGCCGGTTCCAGGGGCCTGCCCGGACCCGGCCGGGACGTAATAGAGCAGGTTGAGGCTGCGCCAGCGGCGTCGCCCGCCGTCGTGTGAATTGTCGATGTGCGGGTTGAGGAAATGCCCGCGCTCCATGCGCGACAGGCCACCGGCATACAGCTCCGGGTCCGGCTCGAGATCCGGCCTGCCGACGATGTCGCGCACCGCCTGCACCACCGCCGGCGCATGAAATGCAAACAGTGCAGCTTCCAGGCGCGGGTCGTGCCGGTCCATCTGCGCCGAGACGTACTTGCGCTCGCGAAAATCGCGGCGCAGGTGCATCCGTGCCGCTGGCGGGAAGCAGGCGCCCAGTTCGGATGCCCATTCAGGCTCGAACAGGGCATCGATCACGCAGTGGCGGATCGGCGCGCTGGCCTGCCACTGCGCGCGTGCGGGTCCAGCGACCTCCGCCAGGCGTCGCGCGATGCACTGACTCCAGGGGCGGTCGTCGACGGACATGCCAAGGAGGATTGTCGGCCCGCGTCGCGCGCACAAGCCGGCCGACGACGCGCAGCAGCGGTCGGCGGATCCGGCTCGGGTGCGCGCCGCCTCAGACGATGATCCGCCCGCTCGGTGCCTGCCCCAGCACCAGTCGGTTCAGGCGCCTGACGAAACTGGCCGGATCGTCGAGCTGCCCGCCCTCGGCCAGCTGTGCCTGGCCGAACAGCAGTTCGCTCAGATCCTCGAACAGGGCTTCGTCGTTGCATTCCCTGAGCCGGGCGACCAGGGGATGTTCGCCGTTGAGTTCCAGAATCGGCTTGGACGCCGGCATGTTCTCGCCGGCCATGCTGAGCATCTTTTCCAGGCGTCGGCTCATGCCGAAATCCGGCGCCACCAGACAGGCCGGAGATTCGGTCAGGCGCCTGGACAGCCGCACTTCCTGCACCCGCGTGTCCAGCTTCTGCTTGACCCGTTCCAGCACGTCCTTGAACGCGCTCTCGGCCTGTGCCTGCGCAGCGGTCTCGACGGTGTCTTCGAGCTCGGCCGACCCCTGGGCCACGCTCTTGAGTGGCTTGCCTTCGAATTCCTGCAGGTGAGCCACGACCCATTCGTCGATGCGCTCGACCAGCAGCAGCACTTCGTATCCGCGCTTGGCGAAGCCTTCCAGGTGCGGGCTGGACTGGGCCGCGGCCAGTGAATCGGCGGTGAGGTAGTAGATCGACTTCTGCGCCTCGGGCATGCGCGACACGTAGTCGGCCAGCTTGACCCTGGCGCCCTCCGGCTCCTTGGTGGACGGAGCCCGCAGCAGCCTGGCGATGCGCGACTGATTGGCCGGATCCTCGACCAGACCTTCCTTGAGCACGCCGCCGAAGGTCTGCCAGAACTGCGCGTACTCCTCCGGCTTGTTGTCGGCCAGATCTTCCAGCAGGTCGAACACGCGCTTGACCAGCGCGGCCTTGATCTTCTCGGTGGTGCGGCTGCCCTGCAGGATCTCGCGCGACACGTTCAGCGGCAGGTCGGCGGTGTCCACCAGGCCGCGCACGAAACGCAGGTAGTTGGGCAGCAGCTCGGCCGCCTTGTCCATGATGAACACGCGTTTGACGTAGAGCTGCAGCCCGTGATGGGCCTCGCGGTTCCACAGGTCGAAAGGCGCGCGCTTGGGGATGTAGAGCAGCGAGGTGTATTCGAGGGTGCCCTCGACCCGGTGGTGCGCCCAGCTCACCGCGTCGTCGAAGTCATGGCTCAGGTGCTTGTAGAAGGACTGGTAGTCCTGGTCCTTGAGTTCGCTCTTGGGCCGGGTCCAGAACGCTCGCGCCTGGTTGATGGTGTCCAGCTCGCCCTTGTCGTTGCGCAGCCGGATCGGCAGGCCGATGTGATCCGAGTAGCGTCGCACCAGGGTGGACAGGCGTGCCGGCTCCAGGAATTCCTTGTCGTCCTCGCGCAGGTGCAGCACCACTTCGGTGCCGCGACCGGACTTGTCGACCACCGCGACCTCGAATTCACCCTCGCCGTCAGAGGTCCAGTCCACTGCCTCGGCGGCGTCGGCGCGACGCGTGCGCACGGTGACCTTGTCGGCGACGATGAAGGCCGAATAGAAGCCGACGCCGAACTGGCCGATGAGCTGCGCGTCCCTGGCCTGGTCGCCGGACAGTTTGCTCATGAACTCGCGGGTGCCGGAACGCGCGATGGTGCCCAGGTGCTCGATCACGTCCTCACGGGACATGCCGATGCCGTTGTCTCGCACGGTGAGGGTGCCGGCGTCCTTGTCCGGAATCAGTTCCACCGCCAGTTCGGCGTCGCCCATCAGCTCGGGGCTGGAGATGGACTCGAAGCGCAGCTTGTCGCAGGCGTCGGAGGCGTTGGAGATCAGCTCGCGCAGGAAGATCTCCTTGTTGGAATACAGCGAGTGGATCATCAGCCGCAGCAGCGACTTGGTCTCGGCCTGGAAAGCGTGCTTGTCGGTCATGGCGCCGCGGAGTCTCCGTGAAGATAAGGGTGTCGTTCGAATGCGCGCCTTTTGGCGATTTTCAAGGGCGGGCGAATCCGGTTCGCACACACCTTCGAGCATTCGGCCGCCACCGCGTGAGGACTGCGCCGCTCAGGCGCGTCGATCAGGGCGCGCCGCTCAGCGCGCGTCGACCTTGATTGCCGTGACCGAGTCCAGATATCCGACCATGCGCTCGCGCACCGACTCTCGCCGCGGGGCATCGATATGCCGACCTTCCGGGATCAGCCACAGTTCGCGGGGCTCGCCGGCCGCGTCGTACAGGCGTTGCGAGTGGCGGGCGTCGACGATCAGGTCGCCCTCGCCGTGGATCAGCAGCAGCGGCACCGGACTGAGGCGGCCGACCACGTCGATGGCCGCGTGGTGATCGGAGATCAGCCACGACAGCGGCCATTGCAGCGGCCAGGTCAGCCACGCCTGCGCCAGCTTTTCGCGCGCAATGCGGCGATAGCTCGAAAACGCGCTATCGGCGATCACCGCCGCGATGCGCTCGCGCGACGGTGTTGCCGCCGCCAGAGCGATGGCCACCGATGCGCCCAGGCTCTGGCCGTAGATCACCACCGGCGCGGTATCGTCCGCGCGGGCGCCCTGCCGGGCCCGCAGCAGCCAGTCGAGCGCGGCGGCGGCATCCTCGTGCACACCGTCGACGCTGGCCGAGCCCTGCGAACGTCCGTAACCGCGGTAGTCCACCGCCAGAACCGCATAGCCGCGGGCCGGGAGCCAGGCCACGGCGTGGACGTGCGAACTCAGGTTCTCGGCGTTGCCGTGCAGGAACAGGACCGTGGCACGCGGCGGATCGCGGGACGGCAGGTACAGCGCATGCAGATCGCTGCCGTCGGCCGCGGTGATCCAGACGTCCTCGGCCGGAGTGCCTGGATCGCGTTCTGCCAGGTGCTGCACCCGGTCGGGGTACAGGAACACCGAGG
Organism: Panacagrimonas sp.; assembly: GCA_021773655.1. GTDB lineage: Bacteria > Pseudomonadota > Gammaproteobacteria > Nevskiales > Nevskiaceae > Panacagrimonas. The sequence goes on along the minus strand of JAJFJX010000028.1, from coordinate 15,099 downwards.
TGCAGCCGTACAGCCCGCACAGGGACAGCCACAACAGGAGCAGAACGCGCAGGCGCATCGAATGCCGGCTCCGGCGCCGGGAAGGATCGGTCGTGATCAGTAGTAATGCTGGTAACGCAGGCCGACGGCGAGCGTGTCGTCACCCCGCTGGTCGCGCCACAGCAATTGCAGGTGCAGAGCCTGATGACGCGCCAATCGCAGATTGTGGCGCAGGTCGACGCGCGTGCGGGATTGGCCGTTGGCGAATCGCTCCGCGCCGAGTTCCCAGTGCAGGGTCAGCGGGCCCGCGTCCTGCAGACCGCCTGCACGCAGGCCCAGGGCGGGTTGCAGGGGATCGTCGAAGCCGTGGTTGTGTTCGAGCCTGGCCGTGCCCAGCGCATAGACCAGGCCCGCCGGACCGACACGCCCGCTGGCGCCGACGCCGCCGTTGACCTGAGCCACCCGATGCTCGCGGTTCGCCGTCCACTGCCGGTCGATGCCGGTCTGCACCGCCCAGGACAGCGGCTTGAAGAAGCGGTCGCGCGGACTCAGCGAGACGATGTCGACCAGATCCAGACGGTTCAGGTCGAGCTGGCCGTCGTCTTCCAGGCGCAGATCCAGATTGCCGATGTTGATCTGCGCGCCCACGGGAAAGCCGGTGCGGTTCTCCTCCAGGCTGTGCAGCGACATGCGCAGACCCAGGCTCAGGTATTCACGCCCCTGTTCGCTCCACGCGCCGACCGCCAGCCGCCGGCTGCCGTGGCTCAGGTCCGGCGAGGCCCCGGGGTCGACGGCCGGTGCGTCCCTGGGCAGCGCCGCGGCCTGCTGCTGCAGCGCGCGCAGCAACTGGTAGCTGCGGGCGGCCATGGTCGGATCGCGCGCGGCGCCGGTCTGGGTGTAGCGCAGGTACTTGTAGGCCGCGTCGACCAGTTGCGCACGGGTGCCTTCATCGAGCGCCTGCAGTTCGGCATCCTCCAGCCGCTCCGGAACGGCGCTCAGCACCTTGATCCAGTGGCGCTGCGCAGGCGGCAACGCGGTGATCCGCTGCCTGAGCACGGTGCCGTGGGCCGGACGGAAGTGCTTGTCGTGCACCAGTCCGGCGCGCTGCACGGCGCGAACGGTATCGATCGGAATCGCGGTGATCGGAAAGTCATCGCTCAGCTCCAGCCCGGGGCGCGCCACCTCCAGCAGCTCGAGGATCCGGTATGAGCAGTTTTCGTCGAAGAAGTAGTACGCGAAGTCGATGCCGCGCAGTTCCCACAGGTGCAGGATCAGGCGCTCGATCTCGGCAGCATCCAGGTTCAGGGGGTATTCCCAGATGTCGCGGTTCTCGTCGCGGTTGTAGTCGCGGATCTTCTTGTAGTACTGGTCGACCTCGAACTGACCGGTGTACCCGCCGGTGAGCCCCCTGAAGGCGTAGAACAGGCCGTTGTCGTCCGGGTCCACCAGCGCGCCGAAGTTGAGGGCAAAAGACAGGTATTCCGAACCGCCCTCGGCATCCCCAGCATCCAGCCGCAACAGGGTGTGGCCGAACATCGAAGACGGGCTGTTGAGGTAGTAGGAGGGAAACACCAGCACCGCCTGCGTGGCCTGGACCTGCTGGCGAAACTCGCGGTACGCGGCGCAATCCGGTTGCGGCAGCTCGCCCAGGTCCAGCTCGTTGCGCAACCAGTCGAGCCTGGCGACGAAACGGCACTGCGCGTGTTCGTCTCCCGCCTGCGCCGGCTCGGCGAAGGCGCGCAGGGTGGCCTGCAGCTCGGCGCGCGGGTCCTGGCGACCCTGGGCGGACAGGAAAAACGCAGGGTCGTCGGCATGGCTGCGCCACGTGCCGGGCCAGGTCCCCGCCTTGTAATGAACCAGGTCCAGCCAGGTTTCGTGCTTCCAGAGGGCCCTGGCCTGAGCCTGGGCCCAGGCCGCCTCGGCTGCCCCTGCCGAGAGCGGCAGCAGCAACAGCCACCCGGCGATCAGGTGCGGGAACAGCGTGCGGATCATCGGAAAAGATCGTGCGCCAACAATAAAAAAGCCCGGTATCGATGCGATACCGGGCCGGCGGATCCCACGCAGTGCCGCAACCGGGCGGCAGCCGGGGCCGCTCTACGAATCAGATGATGTACTTGCCCAGGCGCGCGTCGGCCTTCATCAGCGCCTCGAGCCGCGACACCACCTCGTCGGCGGTCACGTTCTCGTTGGGAAACAGCGTGGCGAAGTTCTGGTGTGCCAGGGTCGCGAATGCCTCGCGGTCCTGCTTGTCCACGCCGTAGGCCACCGCCACGGCGTTCAGCGCCTCGCCCTGGCCCACGGCCACATCGGCGGAGAACTCGTCGAACATGTTGTTGACCATGGCCTTGCCGCCGTAGGTCAGCGTGCCGTCGACCGAACAGCCGTTGGTGCCCGAGGTCATGCCGAAAGTGGCATTGCCCGAGGTTCCGTTGGTGGTGCTGGCCAGAAAGTGCGGGACGATCCCGGACTGGCCCTTGAACAACATATTGCCCCAGCCGCAGTTGGGGCCGCCGGGGGCCTCGGCAAACGCGGTGGTGGAAACAGCAAGCATTGCGGCAGTGATGACCAGCCTTTTCATTTCGTATCTCCCAGGGGGTGCAGGTGTGTGTCGGTGGGTGCCAGCGGAATGGATCTGACCGACGATCCCGATCGAGATACTAGAGTGACGGTCAAGGGCTTCGCAAGGCGCCCGATGTGAATGTTTTCCGATTGCTTTGACGGCGGCTCCGGGCACAAAACGGCAAAGACCCGGATCCGGTCCGGGCCTTTGCCGTTGCTTCGGCGGCGGCCTTGCGGCCACCGGAACCTTCTCAGCCGAGCTTTTCCTTGATGCGCGCCTTCTTGCCCTGCAGGTCGCGCAGGTAGTAGAGCTTGGCGCGCCGCACGTCACCACGACGCTTGACGTTGATCTCGGCAATCTGCGGGCTGTAGGTCTGGAAGGTGCGCTCGCAGCCTTCGCCATGGGCGACCTTGCGTACGGTGAACGCAGAATTCAAACCCCGGTTGCGCTTGCCGATCACAACACCTTCGAAGGCCTGCAGCCGCTCGCGCTCGCCTTCCTTGACCTTGACCTTGACCTCGACCGTATCGCCGGGGTTGAACACCGGCACCGGCCGGCTCATCTGCTCGGCGTCGATCGCCTGGATGATCTTGTTTGCGTTGCTCATGATCCACCGCCCTCTTTCTGCTCTGCCACGAATTCGCGGAGCAGGGTCTGCTGTTCCGCATCCAGTTCCAAATTTTCCAGCAGGTCCGGGCGACGCAGCCACGTCCGCCCCAGGGCCTGCTTGAGCCGCCACCGCGCCTGTCTGGCGTGATCGCCGCACATCAACACTTCCGGCACCGCCTGCCCGCGCCAGTCCACCGGCCGCGAGTAGTGCGGATGATCGAGCAGACCCTTGGAGAATGAGTCCTGCCCCGCCGATTCCGCATGACCCAGCACCCCGGGCAACAGCCGCGCGATGCCATCGATCAGCACCATCGCTGCCAACTCGCCTCCCGAGAGCACGAAGTCGCCGAGCGACAGTTCCAGATCCACTGCGGCCTTCACCAGGCGCTCGTCGACGCCCTCGTAACGCCCGCACACCACAATCAGCCCCGCCTCGAGGCTCAGTCGCTGGAACCATTGCTGGTCCAGGCGCTCGCCCTGGGGCGACATCATGAGCACCTTGGTCGCCGGCCCGAGGCCCGCTTTCGCGGTCTCGATCGCCAGCGCCAACGGCTCGGCCTGCATCACCATGCCAGGGCCGCCGCCGAAAGGCCGATCATCGACCTTGCGCCATCGGTTGCGGGCAAAGTCGCGCGGGTTGGTGCAGTGCACCGCCATCGCGTCCTGCTCCACCGCCACCCTCGGCATGCCGCTGCGCGTCACCGACTCGACCAGTTCCGGAAACAGCGTGATGATCTCGATCCTCACCCTGCCCGGCCCTCGATGCTCAAAAATCCGGCTGCCAGTCCGCCACGATCAGGCCGTCCTGCAGACTGACCGCATGGATGATCGGGCCCTGCACGAAAGGAATCAGCCGCTCCACTTCGCCATCCCGCAACATCAGCACATCCTGGGCGCCGTTGCTGGTTACCCCGGCCACCGTGCCCAGCGCCACACCTTCCAGATTCCGGACCGCCAGCCCGACCAGATCGAACCAGTAGTACTCGCCTTGGTCCGGCTCGGGAAGCTGACTGCGATCAACCTGTATCTCTGCCCCGATCAGGCTCGCGGCGATGTCGCGGTCGGTGATCGTCTGTCCGTCGGGCCCGCTGATGCAGGCGATCAGCCCGCCCGCGTGCAGCTTGCCCTCGACCAGATTCACCTCAAACCCATCGCCCCTGGCAATCCACCAGGTGGCGTAATCCAGGAGGTTATCGATCGGCCGGGTGAACGAATGCAGCCTCACCCAGCCCTTGACGCCGTAGACGCCGGCGACGCGACCCAGCGTCACCCGCCCGTGCATCAGCCGGGCTCAGGCCGCAGCGGTGGCGTCCGTCGAAGGCTCGGCGGCCGGCGGCGGAGCAACGGCGGAGGGCACTTCGGCCGGGACCGTCGTGACCAGATAGGCCACACGCTCCGAAATCTGCGCGCCCTTGCTCTGCCAGTGACGAACCTTGGCCACGTCCAGCACCAGCTTCCGCTCCTGGCCCCTGGCAGTGGGGTTGTAATAGCCCAGTCGCTCGATGAAGCGACCGTCGCGCGGGTTGCGCTTCTCGGTTGCCACCACGTGATAGAACGGGCGCTTCTTGGCGCCGGCGCGAGCCAGACGAATCGTAACCATGCTTGGAATCTCTGATGTCCCACGGCCGGCCGGCCGCAAAGGGCGCGTATTGTAGCGATTCGCATGGGGATTTCCAGCTTGAGTCGGCATGGTGGTGAGACTGGCAATGCCGCGTGCAGACTCCGCCAATGTTTCGGACCCCCAATCCCCTTCCGGTGAATCAGACGGGACATCTGGCCGTCATCGGCGGCGGGCCCGCCGGCCTGATGGCAGCCGAGGTGCTGCTGGCCGCCGGGCATACGGTGGACCTTTACGAGCAGAAGGGCTCGGTGGGCCGCAAGTTCCTGATTGCCGGCAAGGGCGGCCTGAACCTGACCCATGGCGAGCCCTTCGATGATTTCGTGTTGCGCTACCGCGAGCGATCCGATGCGGCCAGCGGCTGGCTGCGCGGATTCGACGCCGATGATCTTCGCCAGTGGGCGGGCGAACTGGGCGTGGAGACTTACGTCGGCAGCTCCGGACGGGTGTTTCCGCTGGACCGCAAGGCCGCACCCCTGCTGCGCGGCTGGCTGCGGCGGCTGCGCGCCCAGGGCCTGCACCTGCACGTGCGACATCGGCTGGTGGACCTGCGGCCGACCCAGGGCGGTGTATTCGCCCTGCACCTGCAGACCCAGACCGGCGCGATCACGCGTCCCGCCGACGCCGTGGTGCTGGCGCTGGGCGGCGGCAGCTGGCCACAGCTGGGCAGCGATGCTCACTGGGTACAGTCAATGTCGGACCTGGCCGACGACCTCCGGCCGCTGCGTCCGTCCAACGGCGGCTTCGAGTGCAGGTGGACCGAAGGTTTCCGCCAACGCTTTGCCGGCGCCGCGGTCAAGCCGGTGGCCTTGCACTGGCATGACGGCCTGGCCGGCGGGCAGAAGCGACAGGGTGAGTTCGTGATCACTGCCGAAGGCGTGGAGGGCAGCCTGATCTACGCAGCTTCGGCTGCACTGCGCGAAACCCTGGAGCGCGATGGCGCGGTGACCGTGCATCTGGACCTGATGCCGGCTTCGAGGCTCGCAGCGCTGCAGGAGGCCTTGTCGCGACCGCGTGGACGACGCTCCATCGGCGAACACCTGCGCCGAAGCACCGGGCTCCAGGGTGTGCGCGCCGGCCTGCTGTTCGAACTTGCCGACGCCGGGCAGCGCCGGGACGCAGCGACCCTTGCACGCCTGATCAAACATCTGCCGCTCGTTCTGCTCCGCTGCCGGCCAATGGCCGAGGCCATCAGCAGCGCCGGCGGCGTGCGCCTGGAGGCGCTCGATGCGCACCTGATGTGGCGCCGGCATCCCGGGGTGTTCTTCGCCGGCGAGATGCTGGACTGGGAAGCGCCCACCGGCGGCTACCTGCTGCAGGCCTGCCTGGCCAGCGGCCGGCACGCCGCCCACGGTGTCCTCGACTGGCTGAAGTACGCGGCCGGGACAGACCCGAGCGGGTCTGCGGGCCGCGTGTAGCGTCGGAGTTCGGAGCGCACCGCATCGGGGCCCCTTCGCCCAGCCGTGCCTGCATGCATCACTCGATTCCACGTCGGCTCCGGGGCCCGACACCTGAGGGAGGAGCTGCGCTTGCCTGCGCTCCCAAGCGACTCCAGCAGGTAACGCAAGCGCGTCCTGGTCGGCGTCCAGCCGTTCGGCTCGCTGGCCCGCAGCCTTCGAGAACTGGCTTCATCGCCCCTCGTTCCGGGGCAACAGTAGTGAAGGCGATGAAGGCGATCCCGAAATCCGCCGCAGTCATGCCCGCCGCAGGCCGCTATGCTGGACATGACCCACACCGCCGACCGTGCCCGCCCCCATGGACCCGCTGACCTCCGCCCTGAATGCGTTGCGCCAACGCGCCACCGAGCTGGGCATGCTGCTGGCCGAGCGTGTACCCGAGTTGCTGGGCGCGGTGCTGATCGTGATCGTCGGCTGGCTGGTCGCTCGGCTGGTGCGGGCCACCATCCGCGGCCTGGGCACGCGCCTCAATCGCGGTCTGGAGCAGTGGCTGCGCGCAGAGCGTGCGGCGCGCCTGCGGCTGTCGCCGACCATGCTGCGGCTGATCGGCACCGCCGCGTTCTGGATCATCCTGCTGCTGTTCCTGACCCTGGCCACCGACATGGCCGGCTTGGAAGGCGTGGCCGAGTGGCTGCGCGAGGTGCTGCGCTACCTGCCCACGTTGCTGTTCGGCGTGATGATCATCGTCGCCGGACATCTGATCGGCCTGCTGGTGCGCGACCTGCTGCTGGAGGCGCTGGCTTCGGCGCAGGTCGAGCAGCGCGAACTGGTGGCGCGCCTGGCACAGACCGCGACCTTCCTGACCGCACTGATCATTGGCGTGCACCAGGTGGGCGTGAACATCAGCTTCGTCACGCTGGTGATTGCGGTGGCGCTGGGCTCGGTGCTGCTGGCCTTTTCGCTGGCTTTCGGTCTGGGGGCGCGGACCCTGGTGGCCAACCTGATCGGCACGCATTACCTGCGCCGCCAGTTCCAGCCCGGCGTGCGCGTACGAGTCGGCGGGATCGAGGGCGAGATCCTGGAAATCTCGCCCACCAACGTGGTGATCGAAACCGATGAGGGCCGTGCCTGCGTGCCGGCAAAACACTTCGGCGAGAACGTGGCGGTGCTGCTGACCGGGGAACGCGACGATGGCTGAGGGCCTGCTGCTGGCAACCGCATTCGCCGAGTATCAGCCGGAGTCGGCCGCGCGGGCGCTGGAGGAGATGCCGGCGGACCAGTCGGCGCTGTTCCTGCAGCAGCTTTCAGCGCGTCTGGCGGCCCCGGTGCTGCAGCACATGACCCCGGGCTCGGCGGCGCGCCGGCTGGCGCACCTGCCGGCGGCGCAGGCCGCGGACATGCTCGAAGCACTGGGCAGTCGCGGCTGCGTGGCGATCCTGCGGGCCAGCGCGGCCGACGCAAGGCGCGCGCTGATGGCAAAGCTGCCGCTGCGTCTGGTGCAGCACTACCGGCGTTCACTGGCCTACACGCTGGACACCGTTGGCGCCTGGATCGATTACGACGTGCCCACGCTGCCGGCCCAGCGCCTGGTGGCCGATGCCCGCGCGCTGTTGCGCCAGCGGCATCGCAACGACGACAGCCTGCTGTTCCTGGTGCGGTCGGGACAGGCCTACTCCGGCGTGGTGCCGGTTGCGACCCTGCTTCATGCCGCCTCCGACCTGCCGTTGTCGCGCCTGGTCGACCGACGCGTACGCGCGCTTCCGGACGCGGCCGTTGTCGACGACGTCCAGCACCTCGAAGCCTGGGACCAGCGCTCGATGCTGCCGGTCACCGCCCCGGACGGCAGCCTGCTTGGCGCCCTGTCGCGTGCCGCGCTGCGACGCGCCCTGCATTCGGTGTTTCCGCAGGCGCCTTCGATGCAGCCCGAATCGCTGCTGGGGCACCTGTTCTTGGCCTATCTGGGCGCGGGATCCGAGTTGCTGCGCCTGCTGATCGGTCGCGGCCTGTCCGGCCCGGGCCCGCACGGCGGCGACGAGCGATGAGCGCTGAACTGTCCGCAGTCCTCGAACAGGTCAACCAGCGCTACCTGCGTGAGCATCCGGCCTCGGCCGCACGCCGACTCGAGAACCTGGCCCTGTCCGACGCCGTCGATCAGCTGTCGCCGCTGTCGCCGGTCCATCTGGCCCCGGTTTGGCCGCATTTCAGCGGCGAACGGGGCGCGGCGCTGCTGGAACACCTGCCGGAGCCGCAGGCGCGACACCTGCTGGGCGCCCTGCTGCCGACCGAGGCGGCGCGCTTTCTCGGCGCGATGGACAAGGAAGACCGCGAGCGCCTGCTCGACCTGCTGGCGGCGGACCTGGCCGGTTCGCTACGAGAACTGATGAGCTACCCGGAGGCCACCGCCGGTCGCATGATGGATCGGCAGGCGCCCGGCTTCCGGCCCGAGGTCCAGGTCAGCACCGCGATGGACACGCTGCGCAGTCGGCGCGGCGGCAGCGGCGGACGCGCCAACCCGCAGACCGTGTTCGTCATCGACAGCGACAACCGCGTCATTGGCCAGGTGCCGCTGCAGACCCTGGCGCTGGCACAGCCGGAAAGCCCCCTGCGCGAACTGATGCTGGCGGTGCCGGCGGCAGTGCACCCGACCGACGGCCGCGAAGACGTAGTCGCCACCGCCGAGAAACACCGTCTGGCGGACCTGCCGGTGGTGGACCTGGACGGGCGACTGATCGGCGTGATCCCGCAGCAGCAGCTGGTGCAGGCATTGCAGGCCGAAGCCGCCGCCGACATCGGCGCCATGGTCGGTGTCAGCCCGCAGGAACGTGCGCTGTCCAAACCCTGGTTTGCGATCAAGAAGCGCCTGCCGTGGTTGCAGATCAACCTGGTCACCGCTTTCCTGGCGGCTGCCGTGGTGGGCATCTTCGAAAGCACCATCGCGCAGTTCACCGCGTTGGCGGTGCTGCTGCCGGTGGTCGCCGGGCAGGCCGGCAACGCCGGTGCGCAGGCCCAGGCGGTGACGATGCGCGGGCTGGCATTGCGCGAGGTCACCACCCGGCAATGGCTGGTGGTGACCGCCAAGGAAGTCGGCGTGGGCCTGGTCAATGGAATTGCGATTGCCGCCACCTGCGGCGTCGGCGTGTGGCTGTGGAGCGATTCGCTGGGACTGGTGCTGGTGATCTCGACCGCCATGGTCCTGGCGATGGTGGTCGCCGGCTTCGCCGGCGCGGTGGTGCCGATGGTGCTCACGCGACTGGGCCAGGACCCCGCGCAGTCCTCCTCGATCATCCTGACCACGGTCACCGACGTTGCCGGTTTCTTCGCGTTTCTGGGTATCGCGACCCTGTTGTCGGGCCTGCTCTGAGAGACCCGAAGCGGCGTCGCCAGGCGTCGCGCCAGGCGTCGTCGTCACGCACCCGGGCGCCACGACCTCGATCGTGGCCGGATCAACCGGCTCAGGAGGCCGGCGGTTCCGGTGCGGACTGCCCGGACGCGGCGGGAGGATCGGACGGATCGGACGGTTCGGGCCGATCAGGCGGATTGGGCGGATTGGGCGGATTGGGCCGATCAGACGGATCGGGCGTCTGCGCAGCAGGCACATAGGCCCGTGGCGGGCTGACCCCGGCCCAGGCGCACAGACTGGCGATGTTCGCTTCGACCAGGCGGCGGCCTTCGTCGATCGCCTCGGCGGCGCGATGAAAATCCATCAGCGCAAAATCCGGCAGCAGCGGGATCAGCGTGACCTCCGGCGGATCTCCGGCCATGCGGCTGCGGGTGAGGCGGTCCTGCAGGATGTTCACGCTGGCGGCCACCACGTCGAACATGCCCGGCCGGTCGCCGTCGCCGCTGGACAGCGCGCCCATCATCCGCTGCAACAGGTTGCGGTCCGGCTTGTTGCTGGCCTCGCGCCGGACCTCCTCGGCGCCTGCACGCGACAGGTGACGTCCCACCAGCTGCGCATTGAGATTGACCGCGATCACCACGTCCGCCCCCAGCGCGCGGCAGGCCGACACCGGCACCGGATTGACCAGGCCGCCGTCGAGCATCCAGCGGTCGCGGTACTTGACCGGCGAGAACAGGCCCGGCAGCGCACACGAGGCACGCGCCGCAGGAATGATCGGCCCCTTGCTGATCCAGATCTCGCGGCCGCTGCTCATCTCGGTGCAGACGCTGACATAGCGCTGCTCCAGGTCCTCGATGTCGGGATTGGCATGCGCCTGCTGGAAAAACCCGAACAGCTTTTCGCCCTTGACCATGCCACCGGCGAAGCTCAGGTCCATCAGGCCGAACACGTCGCGCGAAGTGAGCTTGAGCACCCAGTCGGCGAACGCCTGCAGCTGACCCGAGACGTACACCGCGCCCACCAGCGCACCCACCGAAGTCCCCGCCACCACCTGGGGCCGGATGCCGGCCTCTTCCAGCGCCAGGATGATGCCGATGTGCGCCCAGCCACGCGCCGAGCCGCTGCCAAGCGCGAGTCCGATGACGGGCGTGGTGGAGGTGGGGTTGCTCATGGTGCGTGAGGTGAGAGAAGGAGGCGCGGTGTGCGGTGTGCGGTGTGCGGTGTGCGGTGTGCGGTGTGCGGTGTGCGGTGTGGCAAGCGTCCCACGGCTGCCGCTCGATTCCAAGGGCGGGCACGGCACGGCACGGCACGGCACGGCACGGCACGGCATATTCAGGCTCCCCTGATCTCAATCGGGGCCGTCGCCGCGGGCCATCGCCGTATTGCAGTCTCGCCGCGGCGGGACCGGAACCACGCGGCGCTGATCAGGCGCTGATCATCTGCATGAAGCCCGGCAGCCACACGCAGGCGTCCAACCGATCGGGTCGTTGACCGGCTCGGCGCGGACCTTGCGACGCGTGACCTGCCGGGTTGCAGGGAGCCCGTTTTCTTCGGCTCAGAGCCACGCGCCAGATCCCTGAGCATCGCGGTATCGGAGAGCAACGCGTCATCGGCCAGTGACCGGGTGGGCTGCGCCGGACCCGGGATGGCTGTCGCTACGGCCGCATGAGACGTGGCGCGCCCTGACTACAATTCGCCAACCCTTTTAACGGTCGGAGCCAGCGATGAAACAGTCCCTGCAGCGTGTCGCCATTGTCGGTGGAGCGCGCATCCCGTTTGCGCGGTCAAACGGCGCCTACGCCGAGGCGTCCAACAAGGACATGCTCACCGCCACGCTGCGCGGGGTGGTCGACAAATTCCAGTTGCACGGCGAGCGTCTGGGCGAAGTCGCCGCCGGCGCCGTGCTCAAGCATTCGCGCGACTTCAATCTGTGTCGGGAATCGGCGCTGTCCTGCGGGCTGGCGCCGGAGACTCCGGCGTTCGACGTGCAGATGGCCTGCGGCACCGGCCTGCAGGCGGCGGTGACCCTTGCCAACAAGATTGCGGTCGGGCAGATCGATTCGGGCATCGCCGGTGGGGTGGACACCACTTCGGACGCGCCCATCGGCGTCAACGAGAGACTGCGCAAGATCCTGCTCGAGGCCAACCGCGCAAAGTCCCATTCCGCCAGGCTCAAGGTCCTGGCCAGATTCAGGCCGTCGATGCTGGCACCGGCCACTCCGGCAGTCACCGAACCGCGCACCCGGATGAGCATGGGCCAGCACGCGGAGGCCACCGCCAAAGTCTGGGGCATCACCCGCGAGGAGCAGGATCAGCTCGCCTTCGAGTCGCACCAGAAGGCCGCCGCCGCCTACGAAGCCGGCTTCTATGCCGATCTGGTGGTGCCGTTTCGCGGCCTGGAACGCGACAACAACCTGCGTGCGGACATCAGCCTGGAGAAGATGGCCAGCCTGAAGCCGGCCTACGACCGAGCCAGCGGGACCCTGACCGCCGCCAATTCGACGCCGCTGACCGACGGCGCCTCGGCCGTGCTGCTGGCCAGCGAGGACTGGGCCGCTGCGCGCGGCCTGGAGCCGCAGGCCTACCTGGTCCACGCCCAGACCGCGGCGGTGGACTTCGTCGGCGGCAACGAGGGCCTGCTGATGGCGCCGACCTATGCCGTGCCGCGCATGCTCGATCGCGCCGGCCTGAGCCTGCAGGATTTCGACTTCTACGAGATCCACGAGGCCTTCGCCGCCCAGGTGCTGTGTACGCTCAAGGCCTGGAACGATCCCCGCTTCTGCGCCGAACAGCTCGGGCTTTCCGGGGTTCTGGGCACCATCGACCGTTCGCGCCTGAACATCCGGGGCGGCTCGGTGGCGCTGGGGCATCCGTTTGCCGCCACCGGCGCCCGCATCCTGGCCACGCTGGCCAGGATCATCGACGACAACCGCGGCGGTCGCGGCCTGATCTCGATCTGTGCCGCCGGCGGTCTGGGCATTACCGCCATCGTCGAACGCTGAAGGGCGGCCCGGCGCGGCCCGGCGCGGCCTCGGGCGGGCCCGGTGCGATCCGCCGGGTCAGGGCCGACAAGCCTGATCGAGTCCCCTAAGATGCTGCCGGACTCGCGACGCGAGCCGGACAGCCAGGACGCATGAACAGGGAAAACTGGGGCAGCCGATTCGGCTTCATCATGGCGGCGGCCGGGTCGGCCATCGGGCTGGGCAATGTCTGGCGCTTTCCCTATGTGGCCGGAGAAAACGGTGGCGGCGCCTTCCTGCTGATCTACCTGGTGATCGTGGCCGTGTTCGGATTCTCCCTGGCGATGACCGAGATCGCCCTGGGCCGTGCCACGCAGCGCAACCCGGTGGGCGCGTTCCGCGCTCTGGGCGGCCGCAGGTGGATGCCCGCCGGCTTTCTCGGCGTGGCAGCCGGGTTCGTGATCCTGTCGTTCTACATCGTGGTGGCGGGATGGACGCTGGCCTACGTCGGCTTCATGGCCCGCGGCATGCTCGGCAGCACCGACCCGGCCGTGCTGGGCGCACGCTTCGAGTCGTTCATCGCCGATCCCCTGGTCCCGCTCTACTACGCCGGCTGCTTCATGGCGCTGGTGGTGCTGGTGGTGTCGGGCGGCATCGGGCGCGGCATCGAGCGCGCCAACCGATGGCTGATGCCGGCACTGTTCGGGCTGTTGCTGGTGCTGGTGGTGCGCGCCGTGACCCTGCCCGGGGCCGCCGAAGGCTTGCGCTTCCTGCTGATGCCGGACTTCTCCCGGGTCACCGGCGCAACATTCGGGGCAGCACTGGCGCAGGCTTTCTTCTCGCTGAGCCTGGGCATGGGCTGCCTGCTCACCTACGGCTCGTACCTGTCGCGGCGCGAGCCGATTCCTTCCACCACCGCCACCTTCGTCGGCCTGGATCTGCTGGCCTCGGTGCTGGCAGGCATGATCGTGCTGCCGGTGGTGTTCTCGTTCGGCTTCGACCCCGGCAGCGGCCCGGGCCTGACCTTTGTCACCCTGCCGGCGATCTTCGCCTCGATGCCGGGCGGCGCGGTGTTCGGAGGGATGTTCTTTCTGCTGCTGGCGATCGCGGCACTGACGTCCGCGATGTCGATCCTCGAACCCGCGGTGGCCTACTTCGTCGACGAGCACGGTCTTTCGCGCCGCCTCACCGTCGCGGGCTGTGCACTGGTGTGTTTCATGCTGGCGATTCCCTCGTCCCTGTCATTCGGACTGGCCTGCGGCCTGCAGGTGGGCGGACGCAGTTTCTTCGACCTGATGGACTTCACCGCCACCAACCTGATGCTGCCGCTGGGCGCACTGCTGACCTCGCTGTTCGTGGGCTGGCGCTGGTGCGACGGCGCCCGCCAGGAGATTTTTGCCGCGACCGGCGTGGCGCCGATCTGGATCGGGACCTGGAAACTGGTGCTGAGATTCATCGCGCCGGCCGGCCTGAGCTGGATTTTCCTGGCGTCGTCCGGCCTCATCTGACCCTCACCCGGAGCCCCACTTGCAAGCCTTCTTCGACGTCCTGAATGCAGTCAACAGCGTCATGCTGTCAGTGCCCGTGCTGCTGGCGCTGCTGGGCACCGGCGTGCTGTTCACGCTGTGGAGCGGTTTTTCGCAGTACCGCTCGCTGACCCACGGCACCGCGCTGATCACCGGGCACGGCATACAGACCGGCCAGGGCAAGGGCGCGATCAGTCATTTCCAGGCGCTGTCGGCAGCCATTTCCGGCACTGTGGGGCTTGGCAATATCGCCGGCGTGGCCATCGCGGTGGAGTTCGGCGGGCCGGGCGCGGTGTTCTGGATGTGGGTGGTCGGCGTGGTCGGCATGGCCATCAAGAGTTCGGAAGTGACGCTGTCGATGCTCTACCGTGACGTGTCGGACCCCGATGACCCCCATGGCGGAACGATGTACGTGTGCCGCAACGGCCTGTCGACGCTCGGACCGCTGTGGGCCCGCATCGGCAAGGTGGCCGGCGCCCTGTTCTGCCTGTCGGTGATGCTGTTCGCCATTACCGGCGGCAACATGTTCCAGGCCTGGAGCGTGGCCGATACCACGCACGCCTATTTCGGCGTGCCAACCTGGATCACCGGTCTGGTCCTGGCCGTCCTGGTCGCGCTGGTGGTGCTGGGCGGCGTGCGCCGCCTGGGCCAGACCGCCGAACGGCTGGTGCCGATGATGTGCCTGATCTACGTCTGTGGCGGCCTCTACGTGCTGTGGGTCAATTCGGCGGCACTGCCCGAAGTGTTCCGCATGATCTTCCGCAGCGCCTTTGCACCCACCGAGGCGGTCGGCGCGTTCACCGGCGCCAGCCTCGGCATGGCCTTCATCTTCGGCATGAAGCGGGCGCTGTTTTCATCCGAAGCAGGGCTGGGCACGGCGCCGATCGCGCACTCGGCGGTCAAGACACCCGAGCCGGTCACCGAGGGCGTGGTCGCCGGGCTGGAGCCCTTTATCGACACCCTGGTGGTGTGCACCATCACCGCGCTGGTGATCCTCTCCGCCGGCGTGTGGAACCGGGGTCCGGCGGCCACCTGGACGACGCCGCCAGTGATCGTGGCGGCGCCGGGCGGCGGCTGGGAACTGTCCAACAATGAATTGCCCACGCAGTC